>JAYVME010000569.1:0-2810 GCA_043759115.1 Betaproteobacteria bacterium
AGACGATGTCGCTTCCGCTCGACGGCGTGAAAGTTCTGGACTTCACCGCCATCATGGCCGGCCCTTATTGCACGCTGATGCTCGCGGACATGGGCGCGGACGTGACCAAGATCGAAACTTTTCCCGAGGGCGACGGTTCGCGCCGCTTCGAACCCAAGGTCAATGACGAGAGCTACTGCTTCGCGGTGCTGAACCGCAACAAGAAAAGCGTCGCGCTCGACATGAAGCAGGCGCAGGGCAAGGAAATTTTCATGCAGCTCGCCGCGAAGACCGACATTATCGTCGAAAATTTCCGCCCCGGAGTCACCAAAAAACTCGGCATCGACTACGAGGCAATCAGAAAAATCAACCCCGGCGTCATCTACGCCTCGATCTCCGGCTTCGGCCAGACCGGCCCGTACGGCCGGAAAGGCGGCTTCGACATCATCGCGCAGGGCATGAGCGGCATCATGCGCATGACCGGCGAGCCCAACGGCCGCCCGGCAAAAGTCGGCATCGCGATGAACGACATCGCCGCCGGCACCACCGCGCTCTACGCCATCCTCGGTTCCTACATCAAGAAGTTGAAGACTGGCGAAGGCATTTATCTTGAAACGTCCTTGCTCGAAGCGGGACTGGCGTGGACGTTCTGGGAATTCGGCGCCTACTTCGGTTCCGGCGAACTGCCGCTCGCGAATGGCACGCGCCACCGGCGCTCGACACCGTACCAGGCGTATAAAACGCAGGATGGCTACGTCACGGTCGGCGGCAACAACGACAAGCTGTGGACCAACTTCTGCACCCAGGTCCTTAATAAACCCGAACTCCTGAAGGACACGCGCTTCAATCCGCTGGCTGCGCGGTTAAAGAACATCGACGCGCTGCAGGAAGAAATCGAAAAAGTCTTCATGACCGCGCCGACCGCGCACTGGGTGACGCTGCTCGACGCGGCGGCCGTCCCCGCCGGTCCCGTATACACCTACGACCAGGCGCTCGCCGATCCGCATATCGTCGCGCGCAACATGGTGACCGAAATCGACCATCCGAAGATCGGGCGCATGAAGAGCATGGGGTCGCCGGTCAAAACCAGCGCGGAATTTACCAAGACGCGCATGCCCGCACCGTGGCTGGGCCAGCACTCGGACGAGGTGCTAAAGAGTATCGGTTACCAGGACGAACAAATCGCCGCGCTGCACGCGCAAGGCGTGATCTACGACAAGTACCCCGCGAAAAACCCGCGGTGACTATTTGCCGGAGGCGTCCGGTTACTTGCGGTCCGCCGGCGCGGCATCATTGCCGCCCGTACCTTCGAACACGCCAGCCACAATGCACGCGGGTTTCTTGGTGAATACTTCAACGGTGGCGTTTAGCTCCCCGTACATGCCGCAATACTTCATGCGTTCGACGTCCGTGAATTTAATCAGCGCATGGCCCGGCTGGTATTCAAGCTGTGCGCTGCCGGTCAACAACTTGATCGCCGCGTTGCCGCCGACCGCATCGTCGTCCTGCCACTTGGTAAACGAATCGCCGCGCTGCGCGTGAATCGAGCACACGCGCGTGCCGAGCCGGCTGTAGAACGCGAATTCCATCACGCGCCCTTTTACCGCCATCACGATGAGCCGCGCCTGCTCGTCGTTTGGCCCGGTGCTGCAGGAGAGCTTCTCCAGCAAGGGCGCTCGCACCGGCTTGGCCGCTTTCCGCGCCGTCGCCGTGGCCGCCGCCGCTCCACCCGCCCACACCATCAGTAACACTGCAATCGCGATCTTGTACATGTGTCAGTGCCCCGTCTCCATCACAACCGCCGCGCAACCCCGCAGCCGTTCAATTCGCCGTGATGCCGGCATCCTTGATGACCTTCGCCCACTTGTCGAACTCGGACTTCATGTAAGCGCCGAATTCCGCGGGCGTGCTGGTGCGTACTTCGAGTCCCTGATTGAACAGCAACAGCTTCACGTCCGGCGCCAGCAACGCGCGCCCGATTTCAGCATTCAGATAGTCGATGATGGGGCGCGGCGTGCCAGCCGTCGTCACCACGCCGTACCAGTTGTCGGCTTCGTAGCCGGGCAATCCGGATTCGGCGATGGTCGGCAAGTCAGGCAGCACCGTCGAGCGCGTTATGGTGGTGACCGCCAGCCCGCGTATCTTGCCGGCTTTCACCTGCGGCACCGCGGTCGGCGCCGATGAAAATACGAGCTGCACCTGTCCCGCGATCAAATCGATCATCGCCGGCGCGCCGCCTTTGTACGGCACGTGCACCATGTCGGTCTTGGTCATCGATTTGAAAAGTTCCGCCGCCAGATGGCCCGCGTTGCCCGCACCCGACGAACCATAAGTCAACTTGCCGGGATGCGCGCGCGCGAGCGCGATCAGTTCCTGCACCGTTTTTGCCGCGACGGATATATTGACCACCAGCACATTGCTTTGCGAGGTGGCAAACGTGACCGCCGCCAGATCGCGCAACGGATGATAGTTGAGCCCCTTGTAAAGATTGGTGTTGACCGCCAGCCCGCCGAGCGCGGAGACCAGGATGGTGTGGCCGTCAGGTGGAGCGTGCGCCGTAATTTCAGAGGCGAGGCTGCCGGCGGCGCCGGGCCGGTCGTCAACGATCACCTGATAACCGAACACCGTGGACAGTTTCGGCGAGATCGCACGCGCGACGATATCGAGTCCGCCGCCCGCGGAGTTTGCCGCAATGAAGCGCACCGGCTTGGTCGGATAATTCAACTCCGCCGCACGCGCCAAACACGACATCACTATCGCAGCCACGCCAAGTCCGGTCGCAACCACTACTACCATTATATTTTTATTATTCATCTTCACTCCTCGCAAAA
>JAYVME010000570.1:0-6678 GCA_043759115.1 Betaproteobacteria bacterium
GAGCGCCGCTATGGCGTGGAATTCGATCCGGACACGGAGGCGATCGTCACCATCGGCTCCAAGGAAGGGATTGCGCACCTTGCGCTGGCCACACTAGACCGCGGTGACATCGTGCTGGTGCCGAACCCGAGTTATCCGATTCACATCTACGGGCCGGTGATCGCGGGCGCCGACATCCGGCATGTGCCGATGGTGGCGGGGGTTGATTTTTTCGAGGAGTTGGAGCGCGCGATTCGCGATTCATATCCGAAGCCGAAGATGCTGATCTGCAATTTTCCCGGCAATCCCACGACCCAATGCGTGGAGCTGTCGTTTTTCGAGCGACTGATCGCGATCGCGCGCGAGCATCAGATATACGTGGTGCACGATCTTGCGTACGCCGATATTGTGTTCGACGGTTATCGCGCGCCGTCGATCATGGAGGTGCCGGGTGCGCGCGAAGTCGCGGTGGAGTTTTTCACGTTGTCGAAAAGCTACAACATGGCCGGCTGGCGTGTCGGCTGCATGGTCGGCAACCGCGATCTGGTGACGGCGCTGGCGCGCATGAAAAGCTACCACGATTACGGCACGTTCACGCCGATCCAGGTGGCATCGATCATCGCGCTGGAAGGGCCGCAGGAATGCGTGCAGGAAATTTGCATGACTTACCAGAAGCGGCGCGACGTGATGTGCGCCGGTCTCGAAGCGGCCGGCTGGCATGTCGATATTCCGCGCGCAACGCTCTACATATGGGCCAAGATTCCGGAGCAGTACAAGGGCATGGGGTCCCTCGAATTCTCGAAAAAATTGCTTAACGAAGCGCATGTCGCGGTGTCGCCCGGCATCGGCTTTGGCGAATATGGCGACGACCACGTGCGCTTCGCGCTGATCGAAAATGAAGCGCGCACCCGTCAAGCTGTACGCGGCATCAAGGAAATGTTCCGCAAGGACGGACTGTTATGAAACCCATCCAAGTAGGCCTGCTAGGCATCGGCACGGTCGGCAGCGGCACGTTCGAAGTGCTCGCTAGGAATCAGGAGGAAATCACGCGCCGCGCCGGTCGCGGCATCGTGATCACCATGGTCGCGGATAAGGATCTCGAACGCGCGCGCAGGATCGTCGGCAAGGCCGCGACGGTGACGGCGGACGCCAACGAGGTCGTGAATAATCCCGATATTGATATCGTGATCGAGTTGATCGGCGGGACCACCATCGCCCATCAGCTGATCCTGAAGGCGATCGCCAACGGCAAGCATGTGGTTACCGCCAACAAGGCGCTGCTGGCGACGCACGGCAATGAGATATTCGCCGCCGCGCAAAAGCAGGCTGTGATGGTAGCGTTCGAAGCGGCGGTGGCGGGCGGGATACCCATCATCAAGGCGCTGCGCGAAGGACTGACGGCCAACCGCATTGAATGGATTGCGGGGATCATCAACGGCACCAGCAATTTTATTTTGTCGGAAATGCGCGACAAGGGATCGACGTTCGCGGACGTGCTGAAGGAGGCGCAGCGACTCGGCTATGCGGAGACCGATCCGACGTTCGACGTCGAAGGCATAGACGCGGCGCACAAGCTGACCATAATCGCGGCCATTTCTTTCGGCATACCGATGCGCTTCGCCGACGCCTACACCGAAGGCATATCGAAGCTGACCGCGGCGGATATCCGTTATGCGGAAGAACTCGGCTACCGCATCAAGTTGCTCGGTATCACAAAACGCACGCCGGCGGGCATTGAACTGCGCGTGCACCCGACGTTGATCCCGACCCGCCGGCTGATCGCCAATGTGGAGGGCGTGATGAACGCGATTCTCGTCAAAGGCGACGCGGTCGGCGCGACGATGTACTACGGGGCCGGGGCGGGCGCTTATCCGACCGCGTCATCGGTGATCGCGGATCTGGTTGACGTGACGCGCATGCACACCGCCGATCCGGAGCATCGCGTGCCGCACCTTGCGTTTCAGCCCGATCAGCTGTCGAACGTGCCGATCCTGCCGATTACCGAGGTGGAGACTGCGTACTACCTGCGCATGCGCGTGCACGACAAGCCGGGCGTGCTGGCCGACATCACGCGGGTGCTTGCCGACAGCGGGATTTCGATCGACGCGATGGTGCAGAAGGAGCCCTCCGCGGGCGAAGAGCAGGTCGATATCATCATGCTGACGCATCTGACGATCGAGAAGAACGTCAACGCCGCCATCGGCAAGATTGAAAAGTTGTCGGTGGTGATCGGCAAGGTCACGCGCATACGCATGGAACAACTGGGTGCCCACTGACGGCAAAGCGTCTATGCGCTACGTAAGCACGCGTGGCGGCGGCGCGCCGGCCGGATTCTCCGATATTCTGCTCGGCGGGTTGATGGAGGACGGTGGCCTCGCCGTGCCGGAGTCGTATCCGCAGGTCACTGCAGCCGAGCTGACCGCGTGGCGCCAACTCGATTACCGCGACCTGGCGTTTGAAATTCTGCGCCGCTACGCCGATGACATCGCGGCGTCCGATTTGCGGCGCATCGTCGACCGGACTTATACGCCAGCCACGTTCCGCTCGGACGAGATCACGCCGCTGCGCCCGTTGCAGGCCGGCGTTTACGTGCTGGGGTTGTCACAGGGTCCGACGCTCGCGTTCAAGGACGTGGCGATGCAACTGCTCGGCAACCTGTTCGAGCACGCGCTCGGCCAGAGCGGCGCCGAGCTCAATATACTGGGCGCGACTTCCGGCGACACCGGTTCGGCTGCCGAGTACGCGATGCGCGGCAAGCGCGGCATCCGGGTCTTCATGCTGTCGCCGCACCAGAAAATGAGCCCGTTCCAGACGGCGCAAATGTTCTCGCTGCAGGATCCGAATATTTTTAATATTGCAATCCGCGGTGTGTTCGACGATTGCCAGGACATTGTCAAGGGCGTGAGCAAGGATCTCGCTTTTAAATCGCGCCACAAGATCGGCACCGTCAACTCGATCAACTGGGCGCGCGTGGTGGCGCAGGTTGTCTATTACTTCAAGGCTTATCTGGCGCTCACCGCTTCGAACGGACAGCAGGTTTCGTTCGCGGTGCCGTCGGGCAATTTTGGCAATGTGTGCGCGGGGCATATCGCCCGTTGCATGGGGTTGCCGATCCGGAAATTGATTGTGGCGACCAACGAGAACGACGTGCTGGATGAATTTTTTCGCACCGGCATCTACCGCGTGCGCCCGGGCGATCAGGTGCGCCAGACCAGCAGTCCGTCGATGGATATCTCGAAGGCGTCGAATTTCGAGCGCTTCGTTTACGATCTGATCGGCAGGGACGGCGCCTACGTCAGGCGGTTATGGCAACAGGTGGACCGCGACGGAGTATTCGATCTCGCGCGCACGCCGCATTTTGCACGCGTGGCGGAATTCGGCTTCGTTTCGGGATCCAGCACGCACGCCGACCGACTCGACATCATTCGGCGCATCCATCGCGATACCGGCCAGATCATCGACACGCACACCGCGGACGGCGTCAAAGTCGGACTGGAACACCGCGAAGACGGCGTGCCGCTGGTGTGTCTCGAAACCGCGCTGCCGGTGAAGTTTGCCGCGACCATCCGCGAGGCGCTCGGCCGCGAGCCCGACGTGCCGCCGGGACTGGAAAACCTGGAACGCCTGCCGCAGCGCTTTACCGTGCTCGATCCCGACGTCGACGCGGTGAAGGATTTTATCGAGCGCAACAGCCGCTAACGGTCGAAGCGCATCGACAGATCGACGGCCTTGATGTCCTTGGTCAGGCTGCCGATCGAAATTCGGTCAACGCCGGTTTCGGCAATCGCGCGCACATTGTCAAGCGTAATTCCGCCCGACGCTTCGAGTTCGGCGCGTCCGGCCGCGATCTTTACAGCTTCGCGCATTTCTTCCGTATTCATGTTGTCGAGCAAAATCATCTTCGCGCCGCCCGCCAGCGCCGCGCGCAACTGGTCGACGTTTTCCACTTCGATCTGCGTCCACACCTGCGGCGGGGCGATGCGCGCCGCTTCACGCAGTGCGGCGGCGATGCCGCCGGCGGCGGCGATGTGGTTTTCCTTGATGAGAATCGCGTCGTAGAGCCCGCTCCGGTGATTGGCGCCACCCCCGGTGCGTACCGCGTATTTCTGGGCGAGCCGCAGTCCCGGCAACGTTTTGCGCGTATCGACGATTCTGGCCCGGGTGCCGGCGACCGCATCAACGTAGTGTCGCGTCGCCGTCGCCACCGCCGACAGCATCTGCAAAAAATTCAGTGCACTGCGCTCGCCGGTCAGGAGGGCGCGGGCGCTACCATGCAGGCTCGCCAATGGCTGGTTCGCGCGAATGCGGTCGCCATCCTTCGCCACCCATTCGATTTTGACGCCCGGATCGAGCTTGCGAAAGCAGGCGTCGAACCATGCCGCACCGCAAATGACGGCGTCATCGCGGCTGATCACGCGCGCAGCGGCGACCGCCGCCGGCGCGATTAACTGCGCGGTCCAGTCACCGCCGCCGACATCCTCGGCCAGCGCAGCGGTGACGTTGCTTTCGATTGCTGCTGCCAGTTCGTTCATTTTGCACTATATTGACCGTAACTATAACGCAGGATTCTACCCGATAGGGGGCGGATATGACCGGTATCATGGGCGTGATCTCGTATGGCCTTGGCACGATTATAGGTTTTGTGTTGATTGGCGTTCTGGTGTTCTGGTTCATCCAGGATGTCACGCAGAAGAAACACACGGTTCTGCGCAACTATCCCGTGATCGGGCGCCTGCGCTTTTTCTTTGAGGAGATGGGCGAGTACTTCCGGCAGTATTTCTTTGCGGGTGATCGCGACGAAATGCCGTTCAACCGCGCCACCCGCGGCTGGGTCTACAAAGAGGCCAAGAACGAGGGCGGTATCATAGGCTTTGGCTCGACCAACGATTTACGCGAACCGGGCTCGATCATCTTCGTCAATCATCCGTATCCGGTGCTGGAGGAAGACCGGCTGCCGACGCCTTCGCTGATCATCGGCGAGGGCTACTGCCGCTATCCGCTGGAAGCCAAATCAATCGTCAATGTTTCAGGCATGAGTTTCGGTGCGATTTCTTCGCCGGCAGTACGGGCGTTGTCGCGCGGCGCCGGCGTGGCGGGGTGCTGGATGGACACCGGGGAAGGTGGTTTGTCGCCGTATCATCTGGAAGGCAATTGCGACGTCATCATGCAGATTGGCACCGCCAAATACGGCATCCGCAATCACGACGGCAACTTCTCGGCGGACAAGGCGAAAGAGCTCGCGCAGGTCGTGAAAGCGTTCGAGATCAAGCTGTCGCAGGGCGCCAAACCGGGCAAGGGCGGCGTGCTGCCGGGCGGCAAGGTGACGGAGGAAATTGCGCGCATCCGCGGTATTCCGGTGGGTGAAGACTCAATCAGCCCGAACCGCCATCACGATATTGCCAATATTAACGACCTGCTTGATCGCGTTGCTTACGTGCGTGAATTGACGGGCCGTCCGGTCGGCATCAAGACGGCGATCGGCGGGTGGGCGTTTATGAATGAGTTGTGCGAGGCGGTGTTACGGCGCGGCAAGGAATACGCGCCTGATTTCATCGCCATTGACGGTGGCGAAGGCGGCAGTGGCGCCGCGCCGCAGACACTGATGGATCATATGAGTTTGCCTATAGCCGAGGCGCTCCCGCGGGTGGTCGATTCATTGTTGCAGGCGGATCTGAAAAACCGCGTCCGCGTGATTGCGGCGGGCAAACTCGTGACTTCCGCCAAGGCCGCATGGGCGTTGTGCGTGGGTGCGGATTTCATCAATACCGCGCGCGGTTTCATGTTCGCGCTCGGTTGCATCCAGGCATTGCGCTGCCACACCAATACCTGCCCGACCGGCGTGACGACGCATAACAAGCGGTTGCAGCGCGGTCTGGTGGTCGAAGAAAAGTATCAGCGCGTCGCCAATTACGTGAAGAACATGAACAAGGAAATAGACATGATCGCGCACTCGTGCGGCTGCCGCCACGCGCGCGAATTCAAGCGCGAACACGTGCGCATCGTGCAATCGGCGAACCAGAGCATCGCGCTCAACATGATGTATCCTTATCCGACGCCGGGTGCGCGGCCGTTGCGCAAGGCCGCTCCCGGCGCGCTCGTGGTTTGACAACGCCGGCAATTGCGACTACAAGTGATGGAATAACTTAAACGGCACGTTTCCCGCGATAGCGAAGGGATTTTAAGCCGTGACGCAGGCAGTAAATGCCGGACGCCCATTCGGCGGTTAAGCTAACAACAAGACAGGCATGGGCAAACCGGGCATCATTTTTTTTGATGCTTGGCGCAATGGTTTTTATGACAACCATTCATGAAGGAGGAGAAGCATGGTCTATACACAGAAGACCCCATGGACGTTGATCATGGGGGTCATCATGGTTGCCTACGCCTACCTGGTGCAAAGCGGCGCGTTGGAGGCGGCGTTGATCAAGCCTCTCGGCACCGGCCGGCTTGCGGGCGAAATGCAGATGCTCGGCTACGTTTTCGGCGGCATCGCGGTCCTGATCGGCCTGTGGCAGATGATTGCGAAGACCGCCGAGGGGCATGTCGATTATTACCTGTCCGCGATCGGCGGCGTGACGTTCATCATGCTAATCGCCTTCGTCGTCAAATGGGGGCTCGATCCGCTGATGGCGATGTGGGGGCGCGACGCGCAAGCGGCGCTCGGTTTCAACTTCGCCAGCGTGATGAATCTCAATTACG
>JAYVME010000571.1:0-2805 GCA_043759115.1 Betaproteobacteria bacterium
AATAGCATCGCCGTCTCATACAACTCGTTGCAGTCATCCACGCGGATGATGCCGCATTGACGCAGTGCCGCATCACATACCTCGTCGGCGCCGGCCATCGCCCCGGTATGCGCCGTCGCGGCATGACTACCCGCTGCGGTACGCCCGAGCTTGACGATGACAATCGGCTTTTCGCGCTCGGCGGCCAGCCGCGCAACTTCGATCAGGCGCGGGCCGTCGGGAATATGTTCGGCCAGCACCATGATCACGTCGGTTGCCGCATCGTCGATCATGAAGCGCACGAAATCGAGCAGGTTGAGATCGGCCGAGTTGCCGCAACTCACCTCGTAACTGATGCCAACGCCGGCTTCCTGCGCGCGCCACATAACGTTGACCTGGCCGGCACCCCCGCTTTGGGCGACGACGCCGACATTGCCGGCCGGCTGGCGCGTCGCGACGGTAGCCGAGGTCGTCATCGCAAAGCCGTCGATGAAATTCACTAAGCCGTTGCAATTCGGGCCCATGATGCGCATGCCGGTTTTGCGCGCGAACGCCGTAATCGCGGTCTGCATGCCGCGCCCCTCGCGCGTGCCGGTCTCGGCAAAGCCGCCGGTATAGACCGTCGCAAAGCGCGCGCCGCGCGCCGCGCAATCCTCCAATATTCCCATCACGCGTTCCGCGGGCACCACGATGCCGACGTGGTCGGGCGCTTGCGGCAGATCGCGGACACTCGCATAGCACTGCATTCCGCCGGCTTCCTTGAAGCGCGGATTGACGGGAAAAATTTTTCCCTGATAACCGAAGTTCGTCATGCGCATCAGCACGCGGCCGGCGAAACGCGTGAGATCGTCGGTTGCGCCGACCAGCGCAACACTGGCCGGCGAGAAGAACGGTTTAAGATCGGATACGACCGCGGACGTGCTCGTGGCTTGGTTCCTGATTTGATTCCCCCGCGCGATTCGCCGCGCCTACCGCGCCAATCCAACGTCGCGCAACACCGCCTTGTATTCGTCGTACTGCGCTTTGAGCAATTGCCGGCTGTCCGCGCTGGTCATGAAACTGCCCTCCCAGTAGTTGTTTTCTATTTCTTTTTTCCAGTCGTCGGACTCGACAACGCGCGCCACCACCATTTCCCAGTACGCGATTTGCGCCGAGCTCATGGCCTTGGGCCCGATCACTCCGCGCGAACTCGCAAATACGCTGTCCG
The DNA here is from genome assembly GCA_043759115.1 of Betaproteobacteria bacterium. Lineage (GTDB taxonomy): Bacteria > Pseudomonadota > Gammaproteobacteria > Burkholderiales > SG8-41 > PALSA-1004. The sequence goes on from JAYVME010000571.1 coordinate 1,187, forward strand.
CGCCCTGTTCCTTCCAGGTCGGCACCGTGGCAAATGCGCCGCCCAGGCGTTTTGCCGCTGACACCGCCAGCACGCGCACTCGGCCCGCCGCCAACTGGGGTGCAACGCCGGACACCGGCACCACCGCGACATCGACATGTCCGCCCATCACGTTGGTCAGCGATTGCGTCCCCGAGTTGAATACCACGAATTTCAGTTTCTTCACCTCGACGCCGGCGCTTTTCATGGCAAGCACCGTCGCAATATGATTTGCGCCGCCGAGACTGGCCGCGACCGCGAAGCTCACCGATCCCGCATCGGTCCTTAATCTGTCGAGAACATCCTTGCCGCTGCGCAACACGCTGTCGGGCTTTACCGCAAACGCGACGTACTCGTTAAATAGCTGCGCAATCGGCGTAACGTCGGTGTAAGTAATGGAACTCGCGCCGAGAATGTGCTCGGTCAGGAGATTGATCGGGCTCACCGAAATATAGCTGCCGTCGCCCGCGTGCTGATTTAGATAGCTCCACGCGAGCACGCCACCCGCGCCGACTTTACTGACGACTGTCACCGGTGCGGCGACGAGTTTTTTCTGCTGGATCACCCGCTGCAGCGTGCGTGCAATGATGTCGTTGGCGCCGCCCGGGCCCGACATCGCGACGATCTCCACCGCCCGCTCTGGTTGCCAGTCCGCGGCAACGACAGCGCCGCCATTGAGCAGTGCGTTACCTGCCACGATCAGCGCGGGCAACCGGCGCAGCAAGGCGATCATGTTCGGGCTCCCATTCTTCGATTGTCGACTGTAAATTTAATCCGGCTGCATGCCGGAATCTTTGACGATCTTCGCGTATTTAACGAGTTCCGTCTTGACGTAGGCCGCCAATTCGTCCGCCGAACTGCCGACCGGCTCTGCGCCCTGACCGACCAACCAGTCGCGGAATTCCGGAGTGTGCAGAATCTTCACGATCTCGGCATTGAGCCTGGCAACAATTGGCGCCGGCGTTCCCGCCGGCACGAACAGACCATACCAGGTGATTGCCTCGAAACCGGGATACGCGGATTCGGCGACCGTCGGGATGTCAGGCGCGGCCTGCGAGCGCCGGTCACCGCGACTGCGCGCAGCCGCCCGCTTTTCACGAACGGCAAAGTCGACGTCATGCTACCGAACATCAACTGCGTTTCTCCGCTGATCAATGCGGTGAGCGCCAGCGGCAACAAAACCAGGAATGCAATCCGCCTGTACATGCTTACCCGCTTACTTCTTCATGGTTTCGGCTTGCCGCTTCATTCCGCGCCTTCGGCCGCGCAGCCCTCGGCGCGCCAGCGCAGCATCCCGCCGTGCAGGTTGGCGATATCGCGCAAACCCTCTTGCTGCAGCATGACCACGGCTTGCGCAGAGCGCGCGCCCGAACGGCAGACGGCCACCACCGGCTGGTCACGGCTGATCTCGGCGGCGCGCTCTTTCAGTTCGCCGAGGGGAATGAGTCTGGCGCCGCGGATATGCCCGAGCGCGCCCGTGTATTCATTGGGTTCGCGAACGTCGATGAGTTGTACCTGCCCGGCGATTTCTTCCAGCGCATGCGGCTCTATTTCCCAGATCCCGCCGAACGTGAACGTCAACGGCGCCCATTGCGGGTCCG
>JAYVME010000572.1:0-2804 GCA_043759115.1 Betaproteobacteria bacterium
CGCGCGATGCCGAGACGCTGGCGCTGGCCGCCCGAGAATTCGTACGGGTATTTGATCATCTGCTCGGCGCGCAAACCCACTTTGTCGAACAGCGACGCCACGCGCTCTCTAATCTCGGCACGGCTGGCGTTTTCGAAATTACGTATCGGCTCGCCGACGATGTCTTCCGCGCGCATACGCGGATTGAGCGATGAATAGGGATCCTGAAACACCGCCTGCAGTTCGCGCCGGTATGGCCGCATGTTGGCAGCGGACAGTTGATCGATGCGGCGCCCGCGCCAGTCGATCGAACCGCTGGTCGGTTCCACCAATTTCAGCACCGCCTTGCCGGTGGTCGACTTGCCGCAGCCGCTTTCGCCGACAAGCCCCAGCGTTTCGCCCGCGGCGATGGAAAAACTGACATCGTCCACCGCGTGGACCTGACCGGTGATGCGTCCGAATACGCCTTTGCGCACCGGATAGTGTTTTACCAGGTGTTTGACTTCGAGCAGCACGCTCCCGGCTGGCGCACTCACGCGCCGCCTCCGTTCACGCGATCCGATTCCCAGCATGCCGCGAAATGTCCCTGCGCTTTTTGCTCGAGCGGCGGGTAGTCGCGGCGGCAGCGGTCGGTTACGTAAGAACAGCGCGGCGAAAATACGCAACCGGCCATCTCTTCTTTCAGCGAGGGCACCATGCCGGGAATCTCGGCAAGGCGCGGGCGCTCGGTGGCGCCCGCCGCTTCGAGCCGCGGAATCGATTTGAGCAGGCCCTCCGTATAAGGATGGCGCGGGTGCGCAAACAATGCCTCGACCGGCGCCTCCTCGACCTTGCGTCCCGCGTACATCACCACCACGCGCTGCGCCATTTCAGCCACGACCCCGAGGTCATGCGTAATCAGCACAATCGCGGCGCCGGTTTTTTCCTTTAATCCGCGCATCAGATCGAGAATCTGCGCCTGTATCGTCACGTCGAGCGCGGTGGTCGGCTCGTCGGCGATCAGAAGACGCGGATTGCACGCGAGCGCCATCGCGATCATCACGCGCTGGCGCATGCCGCCGGAGAGTTGATGCGGATATTGCTCGATGCGCCGCGCGGCCTCGGGAATATTGACGAGTGTGAGCATCTCCACGGAACGCTCAATGGCCTTGCCGCGCGTCATGCCGCGATGGAGCACCAGCGCCTCGGCGATCTGGCGGCCGATGGTGAGCACCGGGTTAAGTGAAGTCATCGGCTCCTGAAAAATCATCGAGATTTCATTGCCGCGCACTTTGCGCATCGCGTCTTCCGACAGGCCGAGCAGATCGCGTCCCTGAAACATGAGGCGGCCGCCGACGATTTTGCCCGGCGGCGATGCAATCAGCCGCAGGATCGATAGCGAAGTCACGCTCTTGCCGCAGCCGGATTCGCCCACCACCGCCAGCGTTTCGCCGGGATAGACCGTGAACGACACGCCGTCCACCGCGCGCACCACGCCGTCGCGGGTGTAGAAATAAGTTTTGAGCGCCTCGACGTCGAGCAGCGGTTCGGTCACGGCATTCATCACATTCTGCGCGCCAGCCGCGGATCGAGCGCATCGCGCATGCCGTCGCCGAGCAAATTCACGGCAAGCACGGTCAGCGATAGAAAGATGCCCGGAAACAAGATCAGGTAACCGGCGATCTGAAAAAGGCTGCGCGCCTCGGCCATGATGTTGCCCCAGCTCGGAATATTCGGCGGTGTCCCGGCGCCGATGAACGACAGAATAGCCTCGGTGATCATCGCCGACGCGCACACATAAGTGGCCTGCACCAGCAGCGGCGCCACCGTGTTCGGCAGTATGTGTCGCACGAGTATGCGCGGCAGCGTGGTGCCGGCCGCGATCGCGGCTTCGACGTAGGGCTGCTCGCGCAGCGTCAGCACGAGGCTGCGCACGAGCCGCACCACGCGCGGCACTTCGGCGAGCGTAATGGCCAGGATCACATTTTCGACGCTGGCGCGGGTCAGCGCCATCAGGGCGATGGCGAGCAACACCGGCGGGATCGACATCAACCCGTCCATGATGCGCATCACAATCGCGTCGACCCAGCGGATAAATCCCGTCACGAGCCCGATGGCCAGCCCGACCAGCGTACTGAATATTGCAACCGCGATGCCGATGCTGACCGACACGCGCGCGCCGTACAACACGCGGCTGTAAACGTCGCGGCCCAGCATATCGCTGCCGAACCAGAATTCCGCCGACGGTGGTTTCAGCCGCCGGATCGGCGCCACCGCCTGCGGGTCGATGGTGCCCAGCCACGGCGCGAACAACGCGATCAGCACCATGAGCAGCAGCACTGCGCCGCCGACTATAGCGGTCGGATGACGGCGAAACGCGTCCCGGAAAAACTGCCATGTCGGCGACACCGATTTCGCTACCCTGTCGATCGCGATGGCGGTCATATTCTTGTCTCAAAACAATCTGCAACCGCCGATGAACGCCGATGAACGCTGATGAGATCGAAAATCATGATTGCGGCTAATGAGTAGTTTCGGATTTTTATCGGCGTCTATCGGCGTTTATCGGCGGTTGCTGTTTCGGCTTTTTGAAATTCGCTCTAATACCGGATACGCGGATCGAAGAACATATAGCTCAGATCCACCGCAAGATTGATCAGCACGTAAATCGCCGAGAACATCAGGATCACACCCTGAATAATCGGATAATCACGGCGCAGAATCGCATCCACCGTAAGGCGCCCGATGCCGGGAAGTGCAAACACGGTTTCAGTGACGATGGCGCCGCCAATCAGGAGCGCGATACCGATACCGATGACGGTCATGATCGGCACCGCGGCGTTTTT
>JAYVME010000573.1:0-2799 GCA_043759115.1 Betaproteobacteria bacterium
CGCATCGTGATCCGGCGCGCGCGCTGAAACCTGCAACCCGCCGCCTTCAGCGCCGGTTCGCCGGCGCATCGCGCCGCCACAACTGCGTCCGCCAGCGCGCGGCGATCAACGCGGTAAACGTGAGACCGACCGCGCAAAACACCGACACCGTCACCGGGTAGCCGAAGTTCGCGATCAGCGGCCCGGAAATCAGCAAGCCGGGCACATTGCCGTAAATCGCCAGCATGCGCACTCCCATGACCCGGCCGCGGAACCGCACGTCCGAATTGCGCAACAGCATCGCCGCCATCGGCACCTGGCTCAGGCTTTGCGCTAACCCGGCGAGCATGAGGAAGAAAATGCCGGCGGCGGGATTCTGCAACTGCGAGTACACGAGCAGCATCAAATACCAGCCGATGCACCCCATGATCGTCATGCGCGCCGGACGGATGACGCCGCCGTAGCGGCTCAGCGTGATTGAACCCACGAGCGCGCCGAACGCCGCGCCCGCAATCATGTAGCCCAGCCCGGCCTGACCGGTGTGATAAATCTCTTTCGCGACGTACGGCAGCAACCCGGTCAGCAGCGGAAACGCCGTCATGTTGAGCAGGAACGCGAGGCACATCGCCGCCAGCAGCAAGGGCGTGTTCCAGACGTACGCGAGCCCCGCCTTGAGATCGCGCCACGGTGACGCGCGCGCCGGCTCGTTGCCGGCAGCGCCGGCTGTTGGCGGGATCTGCACATCGCCCGCTTTCCAGGTCAGCACGCAACTCGCCGCATAGAGGCTCGCGACCACCGCGTAGGCCGGCCCCATGCCGAGTGTGGCGACGATCCCCGCGCCGGTGAGAGCGCCCGCGATGCGCGCGGAATCCTGGGTGGTGCGCTGAATGCCCATCGCCGCCATCAGTTGCGCGCCCGGCATGGTGTCGCCGACCACCGCCGCGCGCATACCGATATCCGACGGGCGCACCAGCCCCATCAACGCGGCGATGGCGAACACATGCACCGGGGTCAGCACACCCATGAAAGTGAAAGTCATCAGCGTGGTGGCGAGCGTCATGTAAACCGCGCGCATCGCGCACAGAAGCTTGCGGTGGCCGATACGGTCGCCCGCCACGCCGAACAGCGGCCCGAGCAAAGTGCCGGTGTATTGCAGCGAAGCGAACACGGTGAGCAGCAACACCGACTGCGTCTCGACCAGGATGTACCAGCCGAGGATCAGCGTCTCCATCTCGAACGCCCACGAGGCTCCCATATCGGCGGGCCATTGAAACCGGAAGCTGCGCACCCGGAACGGTGCGAGCGCCGAGGATCTGGAAGCCGGGCTCAAGACGCGGCGCCGTTACGCATCGCGCGGTGGCGCGGCGCGGCGCGATCGGTACACTTGCACGCTGATAATTCGCTCAATCTATTTTCAGGCCGATCGCGCGCACGATCCGGCCGTACTTGTCGATCTCGCTTTTCAGGTAGGCCGCCATCTGCCCGCTGATGACATCGACCGTGGCCTGGCCGCCGCCCTTGTACGGCACGTGCACCATCTCCGCACCCGTAATCGAGCGGAATAATTCGTAAGCGAAGTGATCCGAATTGCCGGAACCCGAGGACGCCACGTTGAGCCCGCGCGGTTTGGACTTGGCAAGCGCGATCAAATCTTTCACCGACTGCACCGGCAGCGACAAATTGACGATCAAGAGATGGGGGCCGGCGACGGCCTGCCCGACCGGCACGAAGTCGCGCAACGCGTCATAACCCAATTTCTCATAGGCGCTGACCGCCACCGCGATCCCGGTGTTCGCATAGTGCAGCGTGTAACCGTCGGGTGGCGATTTGGCGACGACTTCAGCCCCGATGTTGCCGCCCGCTCCCGGGCGGTTCTCGAATAGGACGGTGTGCCCGAGACCTTCGGTCATCTTCTGCGCCACCAGGCGGCCGACCACGTCGCTCGAGCTGCCGGCGGGAAAACCGATGATCATGCGCACGGATTTGCTCGGAAAGGCCTGCGCGAGCGCGGCATGCGGCGCCGCGGCAATCGCAACACCGAGACCGCGCGCGGGCAGCGTCAATGCGGATTTAATCATGGTGTTTTTCCTCCTCCTCGGGCAGACATTGAATTCTGTCACAGAACGGCGTGCGCGTTGCGCTCCGCGTCACGGACTATTTGATTGTAGAATTCTGCAGCCCGCGCGGTAACGGCGCCGTAAACCGCATTGCGCCGCCGCCAGTATAAGTAAGTATCAAGTGTAGTCCACAGAGGAAAACGAATGGACAAGGCAATCGCAACGCCGCAGGAAGCCATCGCCGACATTCCCGATGGCGCCACCATCGCCATCGCCGGGTTCAGCGTCGGTCACCGCTTCGCCACCAGCCTGATACTCGCCTTGCGCGACAAGGGCACCAAAAACCTGTGCCTCGTCTGCAACTCGCTCGGCGACCCGGGCGCGCAGCGCGGCCAGATCCTCGCCGAGAGCAAGCAGGTGAAAAAACTGATCGCCGCGTTTTCCGTGCGGCCGGGCACGCCCACCGCGAGCGAGGAGCAGATCGTTGCCGGCGAAATGGAAGTGGAACTCGTGCCGCAGGGCATCCTGGTCGAGCGCTGTCGCGCCGGCGGTGCGGGCATACCGGCGTTCTACTCACCGACCAGCGTCGGCACCGAGATCGCCGAGGGCAAGGAAATCCGCACCTTCGACGGCAAGCCGCATGTCCTCGAACACGCGATACACGTCGATTACGCGTTCTTAAGAGGCTATCGCGCAGACCGCCTCGGCAACGTGCAGTTCCGCGGCGGCAGCCAGAATTTCAATCCGAGTTTCGCCAAGGCCG
>JAYVME010000574.1:0-2798 GCA_043759115.1 Betaproteobacteria bacterium
CGATGCCGCTCGTCATCCAGCGCGCGCTCGAACTGGCGTACGCGGCGGTGCAGCCTTTCGCACAGCAAAACGCACAACAATGTGGTCACGACGTAGGCCCCGAGTGCGAGGGATTCCCGGTTGCCGATAGGCCACAGCGCGCGGCGCGACATCATGAAAAAATAATCGCCGAGCAACAAGCCAAGGACCGTGGCGGCTATCCCCGGACCCAGCCCGCCGTACCACACCGCGACCACCGCCGCCGGCACAAAAAAAGTAAACACCAGCCGATTCTGCAAATCGCCGTAAATCAGGTAGCGGATCGTAAACGCCGCCAGCACGGCAAGCACGGCCACCCCGTAACGCATGGCGACCGAGCGCCGGAACGGCCAAACCTGGTGGTGCGGCACCGCCGCGAGTGCGTTGTCGCCGGTCATGTCATGCTGCTCATGTTGCGATAATACACCCGCGCGTTGTGCCTTTCTATTACGCGGCGCGCCAATTGTCAGACTTCAGTCACCGCAACGCGCGGCGCGAGCGCGCACATCAATTCGTAGCTGACGGTGCCGGCGGAAGCCGCAACCTCATCGGCCGATAATCCCTCGCCCCACAGCACGGCCGGGCTACCCACGCGAGCGGCGGGAATGGCGGTCAAATCAACGCACAGCATATCCATCGACACCCGCCCCAACGTACGCGTGCGGATGCCGTCCACCAGGACCGGCGTGCCGGTCGGCGCGTGGCGCGGATAACCGTCCGCATAGCCGCAGGCGACGGTGCCGACGCGCATCGGCTGCGTGACTTCGAAAGCACCGGCGTAGCCGATGCGGTCTCCGGTGCGCAAATCCTGCACGGCGATAATTTCGCTGGCCAGCGTCATGACCGGTTTAAGCCCGAGTTCCTGCGCCGCGACATCTCCAAATGGCGAACAACCGTAGAGCATGATGCCCGGGCGCACCCAATCCGCGTGGGTTTCAGGGTAACGCAGGATGGCCGCCGAATTCGCCAGGCAGCGCTCGACATCATGGCCGGCTGCGATTGCGTCGAATACGCTCATCTGCGCGGCAACCCCGCGGGTGTCGTCGGCGGTTGCGAAATGCGTTATCAGCGTCAACTGCTTCACGGCGCGGTGTTTTTTCAAGCGCTCGCACACTGCACGGGCGTCGCGCGGCGCGAAGCCAAGACGGTTCATGCCGGTGTTGATTTTGAGCATCACGTCGAAGCGCGCGCCGGCCGGCGCGGCATCCAGCATGCGCAACTGTTCCTGGTTATGAATCGCAATGGTCAAGTCATGCGCGGTCGCCACCGGCAATTCAGCGGGTGCGAACAATCCCTCGAGCAGCGCCAGGCGCTTCGCGTATCCGCTATCGCGCAAGCGCACCGCGGTATCGAGTTCGAGCAGCGCGAGGCCGTCCGCGCCGTCCAACGCACGCGCGGCGCGCAACGCGCCGTGACCATACGCATTGGCCTTGATCACGGCGAACACGCGCGAACGCGGCGCGCAGCGGCGCACGACGCCGAGGTTATGCCTCAGCGCAGCGAGATTGATGGTGGCGGTGAGTGGGCGCATGGCTATGGGCAGGCGTTAGGCGTTAGGCGTTAGGCAATAACGACGGCACAGCCGTGGCGGAAGTTTTCCGCCTCACGCCTCATGCCTCACGCCTCACGCCTCACTTCTCACCCCGCTCCGCCATTTCGCGCATTTTCCCGGTTGCGAATTCGACGAACGTGGAAAGCAGGCGCGAGCGGAATTTCTCGCGCGGGTAGACGATCGACAGCGTGCGGATCAGCCGCGGCTCCAGCGGCAGCGCCACCAGCGAACCCAGCTTAAGTTCCTTGGCCACGGTAGCCCGTGACATGATGGCAACGCCGATGCCGGTTTCCACCACGCCTTTAATAGCTTCGGGGCTGCCGAGCTCCATCACGATGTTAAGGTCTTCGGGCGCAACACCCGACTGGCGAAAATAATTATCGGCAAACTGGCGCGTGCCGGAGCCGCTTTCGCGGCTGATATACGGCTCGCCGGCGATCTGCATTGCGGTGACCGCCTGCAACCCCGCAAGCTTGTAGCCAACCGCGCAGATCATGACCAGCTCGTCGTCGCAGCACACTTCGGTATGCAGACCCGGCAGGTGCGACGGCGACTCGATCAAGCCAAGATCGATCGTGTGGTCGGCGACGCGATTCTCGATCGTCTCGGAATTGGCGACCGTCATATGCGCCTGCACCTGCGGATGGCGCGCCTTGAATTCGCCGAGCACGCGCGGCAGAATGAATTCGGCGATCGTCATGCTGCAGCCGAGCAACAGGGCGCCGCTAACCGCGCCCGTCAGTTCGCTTACGCGCTTGTCGAGCTCCGCCGACAGCCCGAGAATACGCTCCGCATAATCGAACACGAGCTCGCCCGCCGGCGTCAATGCGATCTTGCCGTGATTGCGCTCAAACAACCGCGCGTTGAAATGCTCCTCGAGCTGCTTCACCTGAAAGGTGACCGCCGGCTGCGTCATAAAGAGCTGTTCCGCCGCCTTGGTAAAACTCAACTGCCGGGCGACGGTGTGAAAAACCTGCAATCTGCGATCAGCCATGCGCGTCCGTGCGAGAGGTGACAGGCGTGAGACGAGAGGCGTAACTGCCTCCATCCTCATCGATTTTTCCCGCCTCTCCCCTCTCTTCTCCCGCCTCTCCGAAAATGGGTTAGTATTCAACCACATTTCTCTAGGCAAGTCATGAACAGCGCGCGGAAATTGTTGCGCGCAGATAATCTGTCCGCCGATGCCGGGGATGCTCATCCACCAGGACGGCAGCACCCATGAATGGGT
>JAYVME010000575.1:0-2798 GCA_043759115.1 Betaproteobacteria bacterium
ACAGAGCAGGGACCTCGATGGCGGGGGCGGTCTCCCCAAGTCCCCGCAATGCGGCCTTGTCGGCGGCGCCGATCAGAATCGTGAGCGGCAATGCCGGCAAGGGCGGCGGCGCCAGAGCGTGCTCGTGTGCGCCGGGATCGGTCAGCGTAGCGGCATCGATAAACAGCGCATGGCCGCGAAGCCAGGCGGCGGCAAGGGCCTGACCAAACTGATCGCGCGGCAACGATGCGCTGGGTTGCACGAGGCTGCCTCCGGCGTCGCGCACGAGCGCCGCGGCGACGCCGGCAAGCGCTGTCCCGGAAGCGCCCAGCATGGGGATCAAGGTGCGGCTGTCGGCCGCCAGCGCCGTGGCCACGCGCGCTTTCGCCGCACCGCTCAGCGCGGCGGGCAGGGGCGCAGCCTTCGACGCCCGCAAGGCAGACGGGAGGACGCCGCCCGCGAACAGCAGTTCCCTCGCCACCAGCGAGGGGACGCGCAGGGCGGTGTCCCATTCTACGCCGCCAACGGGTCCCACGATCAAACCGTGCGACAGCAGCGGATGCGCCGGGTCAAAACAGCGCAGCACGTCTTCCGGGTCGTCCCAGAGACGCTGCGCCAGCGCCAGCGTCGGGCTGGTCCGCGTCGCGTCGTTCAAACAACTCGCGATCACCGGACCGGCGGCGCTGTCTACGCTGGGCAGCAACGCGAGCGCGAGCACGAAGCACGCTTCCGGCGACAAATCGAGCTGTTTGGCCACCCAGCCGAACGAACCGCGCCGCGCGTCGCCAATGGGGTCTTCGTCACGACGGTCGTTTTCGGGCTTGACCCGAGGATGCACCCGATCCTCGATCGCGGCGCGAATGTCCGAAATGAGGTGCGTAAATTCGAACCGTGGCTCGCGGGCTTCCCCAGTGGGTTCCCCACTTAATTCCGCGTTCAAGTCCGGAGACGGGTGCGACCGACCGGCGGTCGGCAGCGCGGCGAGACGTTCGGTTAAATAACGCGCGGTCGGATCCTCGGAGAAAAACCGCCGCTTATCGTGTTCGTAGCGGACCATATCCAGCGCCGCGAGCGATCGATCCACCAGCGGGGGCCAGGCGCCCTGGACCGGAGATTGATCGGGCGACTGCAAGCCGCGTTCGCGCCAGAGCCAGCAGACCTCGCGGCGCAGGCGCAATGTGACCTGCGCCAGCCAGTGCCGGGCCATAGCGTCGTGGCCGCGCACGCCGGGCATGAACGCGACATGGTCGGCGGCTTCGCGGTAGGATGCGAGGGTCATGGGATCGTCACCGTCGGTCCGGAGCGCGCCTGCTGGCCGTTCACGCGCAGAATCACACGGTATGTCCCGGCCGGCGTCCCGGTGGCCGCATTCGCGATGGTCAATGTTTGCTGGTTCGCGACGGTGGCCGCGGTTTCGAACAGCCGCACCGTGGCGCCGTCGCCGGCGCGATACAGCAGCACGGTCACGTCGTCGGCATCGCCGCCAAGCAACCGACCGGCGATCGTCAGCGTGCCGGCGAGGAGCGTGGCGCCGGTGATAGTGGGCAGCAGCCGCGCCGCCAACAAATTGCTGGTGCGCGTGCGGGTGGAGGAGAGGCGTCTGCGCACCACCAGGGGCAACTCGCCGGCCGACAGCGCGCCGCCATCCGCTATCGGCGTGCCCGGGCTGCCTTCCGCCAGCGCGACGATGCGATCGGGCCGGCGCTCGATAATGCTCAGCGCGACATCGCCCAGCACGACCTCGAGATCGCCGCCCAGCAGGTCGTCGCCGCGGATCGTGAGCGTGGCGCCAACCTCGAAACGGTCTGGCTCGACGCCCGTCAGCCGCGCCCCGAGCGAGGGCAGCACGTCGATTTGCACGCCGTCCGGGCCGATGACGGTCTGGGGGATTGTCGTGTAGTCGATGCCGACGAGCAGCGCGGCGCGCGGCAATAGCGCCGGCACGATCATCACCGGCCGAACCTGGAATGCGGCCGACAGCCGGTAATGTTCCTCGCTGCCTTGCATGACCCTGGACAGCAGATCCACGCCGGCTTCGTCGAACGTAAGCTTAAGCGGTTCCGGATTGTTCTCGAGCGCCAGCCGCACCTGCAGGTCGACCAACGGGTCTAGCCGCAGAAAACTCAGCTCCTGCAACGCCGCCAGACCGCGGCCGAGCAATTCATGGGCGGTCGCGGAATCGCTGAGTTCGCCCGCATCGAACGCCGTGAGCAAATATTTCAGCACCAGCCACAGTGGCGGCGGATCGGGATCGTGCAGCGACTGGTTGCGCATCGAAGCATCGAACGACATTTCGTACAGGAACAGGTTGAGCTTGTCGTTGGTGTCGGCGTTGGCCGCGTCTTCGGCACGTCCGACGGAGACGTCGAAACCGCGACGGATGAGGTGATCCCGCAGCAATCGCGTCACCGCGCCGATAGCCCTGCCGGAATCAGCGAGGGCCACGATCAGAATCCTCGCAGCGCGCGCCGCGACAGGCCGGAGCGCGGCGTCGTGGGAACAGCGGCGGGCGGGCGCGGCGCGCCCGTAGTATGCAGCGCCGGCGGCGCGGGCGCTTCGACACGCAAATGGATGGCGCCGATAGATACCTGAATGGCTTCCTCCCGCGCCGCCGCCGGCATCGCGCGCTCCATCGGCGCCGCCACCGCGCGGGATGGCGGTTGGGCTTGCGCAACAGCGTGCGGCCGGGCCGAGGCGGATTCGGCACGTTGCGCCACCGAGGGGGTTGGCGGTTGGGCTTGCGCAACAGCGTGCGGCTGGGCCGAGGCGGATTCGGCACGTTGCGCCACCGAGGGGGTTGGGATGGCGTCGATAAATGT
>JAYVME010000576.1:0-2797 GCA_043759115.1 Betaproteobacteria bacterium
CCTCGATCCTGCTCAGAGATAACTGAGCAGTTCCAGCGGCTGGTCGATCATGCCGTCCGCGTCCCACGTTGCCGGATCGCTGCCGTTGAGGTAGCCGAAGCGCGCGGCCACCACCGTCATGCCGGCGGCGCGGCCCGCCTGCATGTCGCGCAGGTCGTCGCCGACGTACACGCAGTGCGGCGGCGCGATGTCCATGCGCTCGCATGCGGCAAACATCGGCGCGGGGTCGGGCTTGGTCTTGCCGGTCGTGTCACCGCCGATGATGCAGGCGGCGCGGTGGTGAATGCCCAGCTGCTCAAGCAGCGGATGAGTGAATTTTTCGGCCTTGTTGGTGACGACACCCCACAGCAATCCGCGCTGTTCGAGTTTTTCGAGCAATTCGGGCATGCCCGGAAACAAGCGTGTTTCACGGCACAGGTTGTCCGCGTAAATGGCGAGAAATTCGTCGCGCAGTGCGTTGTAAGCGGGTTGCGCGGGCGTTACGTCGAGTCCGACGCCCAGCAATCCGCGCGCGCCCAGCGAGGTGTAGGCGCGTGTCGCCGACACCGGTAATGCAGGCAGATTGCGCGCAGCGCGCATGCAATTGAGGGCATAGGCAAGGTCGGGCGCGGTGTCGGCGAGGGTGCCGTCGAGATCAAAGAGGACGGCTTTTATCATGGGGTAAGCGGGGAACGGTGAGCGGTGAACGGGGAACGGTAAGCGGTAAGCGGTAAGCGGTAAGCGGTATTGATTTGCAGTTACAGCTTACGGTTCACCGCTTACCGCTCACGGCTTTTCGCAGTGCATGATGTAATTCACGTCCGTATCAGGTCCCAACGCATAGCGTTTGGTTAGCGGATTGTAAGTCATGCCGATGACCTCGCGTACGTCGAGACCGGCGTGACGGCAAAACGCGCCAAGTTCTGACGGCTTGATGAATTTTTCGTAACGGTGCGTGCCGCGCGGCAGCATGCGCAGCACGTATTCGGCGCCGATGACCGCCAGCAAATACGACTTTGGATTGCGGTTGAGGGTAGAGAAAAATAAGTGGCCGCCGGGCTTTGCCAATGCAGCGCAGGCGCGCACGATGCTCGCCGGATCCGGCGTGTGCTCGAGTAGTTCCATGCAGGTGACCACGTCGAAATGTTGCGGCAGCTCGCACGCGAGGTCTTCGGCCGAGATGTTGCGGTATTCGACCTGGTTGCCGCTTTCGAGCAAATGCAATTGCGCGACCTTGAGCGGCTTGTCGGCGAGATCGATGCCGGTGACCTGTGCGCCGCGTTGCGCCACGCTCTCGGTGAGTATGCCGCCGCCGCAGCCTACATCGAGTACGATCTTGCCGCGCAGCCCGGCGATGCCGTCGATGTAGTCCAGCCGCAGCGGATTGATATCGTGCAGTGGCTTGAAGTCGCTGTTGGTATCCCACCAATGATGGGCCAGCTCGCTGAACTTGGCGATTTCGGCCGGATCGACGTTAATGCTCATGCTGCTCCCATGCGGTCGCGCCAGAATGTGGCCCGGGCAACGGTTTCGCGCGCATCGATGGTCGTCAGTTCCCCGTTATCCAGCACGAGTTTACCGTTCACCCACACGTGACTCACGTGCTCGCGACCGGCCGCATACACGAGATGCGATAGCGGATCGTAACATGGCGATGATTCGATGCCGGCAATCCGCACCGCGGCAATATCGGCAAATTTTCCGGGCGTCAGCGAGCCGATTCCGCCGTCCAGCCCCAGCGCGCGTGCCGGGCGCAGGGTCGCCATTTCGAGCGCCTGCCATGCCGGCACCGCGGTTGCATCCCCCGTGATGCCCTTGGCGAGCAATGCCGCCAGGCGCATTTCGGCAAACAGATCGAGCCGGTTGTTGCTGGCGGCGCCGTCGGTGCCGAGCCCGACGTTGACCCCGCCGGCCAGGAGCGTGCAAACCGGCGCCAATCCGCTGGCGAGCTTGAGATTGGACGAAGGGCAGTGCGCGACGTGACAGCCGTGTTGCGCGAGGAGTTCTATTTCGTGTTGATCGAGATGGATTGCGTGGACGGCGATCAGGTTGGGACCCAGCAGGCCGAGTTTAGCGAGCCGTTGCAGCGGACGCACACCGTGGTCCTTGAGGCTTTGTTCGATCTCGGTGACCGTTTCATGAACGTGCATGTGCACCGGCAGGTCGAGTTCGCCGGCAAAAATTGCGATTTGTCGCAGACTCTGGTCGCTCACGGTGTACGGCGCGTGCGGCGCGAGACAAAAGGTGAATAGCGGTTCATCGCGCAATTGATCGCGCACGGCAAGTCCTTTGCTGAGGTAATCCTGCGCATCGGACGCGTAGGGCGATGGAAACTCAATAACAATCAACCCCAGTGCGGCGCGCATGCCGGCGTCGCGTGCCGCGCGCGCCGCGGCTTGCGGAAAGAAATACATGTCGTTGAAGCAGGTAATGCCGCCGCGCAGCATTTCAGCGCAGGCGAGCCGCGTGCCGTCATACACGAATTGATCCGATACATGTTGTACCTCGGCTGGCCAGATACGCCCGTTAAGCCACTCCATGAGCGTGAGATCGTCAGCCATGCCCCGCATCAGCGTCATGGCGGCGTGCGTGTGCAGGTTGACCAATCCCGGGATCAGCACATGCTCGGTCAGTTCAATCCGCTGCCGCGCGCGATATTGGGTTCGCGCTTCGGCCGACGGCAGCAGCGCGACGATCCGGTCGCCGGATATGACTACGGCGTGATTCTCAAGCACCGCGAAGGGGTAGTCAACGGGGATTACCCAGCGTGCGTCGATGACGATGTCGGCGGATTCAGCGTTCATGTTTGTAGCATACA
>JAYVME010000577.1:0-2796 GCA_043759115.1 Betaproteobacteria bacterium
GCTGCATCCGAACCGCATGGGCTATCAGGCGATGGGGATGGCAATCGATCTCGAAATATTTGGCCTGCGCGCCGGCGCACCCAAGGGCCGTTAAAAATATTTATCTCCCGGCTGCGGCGGACATCAGCATGAATCCGGCTCTCGATAATTCGACGGCACTGCCGGTGTACGAAGTGCGCACGCACAATACGCACTCGGACTCCGAGAACCGCATGCACAGTGACGGAGATCCTGCATACGGCGATTTTCCGACCACGCAAGGCGGCATGAAGCGACGACCGGATTCGACACGCCATTGGCGGGTTGGCACGCGATTGTCGGGCCCGTACATCCCGCATTCAATTGCGCAGTCGGCAACGCTACTGCCCTGTGCTACCCTGCCGGAACCATGCTGTTGGCCGCACGTATGCAGGCGGCAATTTAGGAGCCTAGTCGAAAGATGGCAATGAAGTGCGTGAATGATTTTCGCCTGCGGTTCGGCCAACGGGAGCTGGTGCCGATCGTGGTCGGCGGGATGGGAGTGGACATCTCGACGGCGGACCTTGCACTCGAGGCGGCACGGCTCGGCGGCGTCGGCCATATCTCCGACGCCATGGTGCAGACCGTCTCCGACCGGCGCGCCCAGACGCACTTCACCAAGGAAAAGTTGAAGCTCTTTAAGTACAACGTCGCCAACTCCGACAAATCAAAGGTGATGTTTGACCTCGCCCGGCTCACCGAGGCGACGCACAACCACGTCGGCCGGGCCATGCAGGCCAAGCGCGGCGACGGCATGATATTCGTGAATTGCATGGAAAAGCTCACCATGAACGCGCCGAAAGAGACGCTGCGCGTGCGCCTGAGCTCCGCGCTCGACGCCGGCATCGACGGCATCACGCTCTCCGCCGGACTGCATCTCGGGTCACTCGCGTTGATCGCGGACCATCCGCGCTTTCGCGATGCCAAACTCGGTATCATCGTCTCGTCGCTGCGCGCGCTGCAGTTGTTCCTGCGCAAGAATGCGCGGCTCGCGCGGCTGCCCGATTACATCATCGTGGAGGGACCGCTGGCCGGCGGGCACCTGGGCTTCGGCATCGACGACTGGCGGCAACACGACCTGCGCACGATCGTGACCGAAATCCTGCACTATTTGCAAAACGAAAAACTGGCGATCCCGGTCATCCCCGCGGGTGGCATTTTCACCGGCAGCGACGCCGTGTCCTATCTCGAAATCGGCGCCGCGGCGGTGCAGGTGGCGACGCGCTTCACCGCGACGCGCGAATGCGGCCTGCCCGACAAGGTGAAACAGGAATATTTCAAGGCGAGCGAAGAGGACATCGTGGTCAACATGATCTCGCCGACCGGCTATCCGATGCGCATGCTGAAGGCGAGCCCGGCGATCGGCGACGGCATCCGGCCCAACTGCGAGGCCTACGGTTATCTGCTCGACGGCTCGGGCAATTGCGCTTACATCACGGCCTACAACCGCGAAGTGGCGGCGCATCCCGGGGCGAAAAAAGTCTCGGTGATGGACAAGACCTGTTTGTGCACCGCCATGCGCAACTTCGACTGCTGGACCTGCGGGCACAATACCTACCGGATCAAGGACACCACGCGGCGCCTGGCCGATGGCACCTATCAGCTTCTCAGCGCGGAGCATGTCTTCCGCGATTACCAGTTCAGCGTCGACCAGAAGATCGCTTTGCCGCCCGCGCCAACTCCGGCGGAAAACGCCCGCGTGACCTGAACCACGCAGAGGGGAAACCGCAACTTATTTTTGGTGTCCGCGCGGCCGCGTATACCAGAACGCCCCGGCGATCAGCACGCCCTGTAACGCGAGGCGCGCCCACAACGCGGCCGGACTGTAGCCGGGATAAAACTCCGGGTGGAGCGCCATCTGCATGTTGGCCGGAGTAACGGCGACGATCAGCGCGATCATTCCCCACGCCGCAAGCCGCTCGACGCGGCGAAACAACAACATGACGCCGAGCGCCACTTCAAATACGCCGCTCGCGTAAACCAGCGCCGTGTGCCACGGCAGATACGGCGGCATGATGCTCACGTAGAATTCGGTGTGCACGAAATGATTGGCGCCGGCGAGCGCAAAGAGCGTGCCGAACAACCACTTCAGAATTTCTTTCGCCCGCTCCATCGCGTCTTACCGTGCCGCGCCGTCGTTACGCACGAACGCCACGACATCCTCGAGTACCGGCTCCAGGGTGCGCAGCGGACGCGCGAATGCGCCGATCAGCGTGTAGTGACTCGCTCTGGGATAATTCCTGAGCGTTACGGACACGCCCGCCGCGCGCAGTTTCGCCGCCAGCTGTTTCGTATTGCGTTCGGGGTCGACCACGGCATCGGCGGCCGGGGCGCCGAGAAACGTGCGCGGCGCGGCCTTCGATGCGTAGGCTATGGGCTGCGAACCCGCCGGATAATCCGGATGATTGAATACCGGTTGCGCCGCAACGTTCGTCATTGGCAGAAAATCGTATGGCCCGGCGAGGCCGATCCAGCCGGCCAATGCGATTGGCGCAAGACCCGCCGCCGCCAGCCAGCGTGCGTCGAGCGCCAGCATCGCGGCGTTGTATGCGCCCGAGCTGTAGCCCATTACGTACAAACGCGTGACGTCGCCGCCGTAACGCGGCGCCTCGCGCTGTGCCCACGCAACCGCGCGCGCGCAGTCGGTCAGAAATTCGGGGTAACGCACCTGCGGATACAGCCGGTAATCCGCGACGATGGCGACGATGCCCTGCGACGCCAGTGCCTCGCCGATGAACCGGTAATCCCCGCGTTCGCCGCCGACCCACGTTCCGCCAT
>JAYVME010000578.1:0-2795 GCA_043759115.1 Betaproteobacteria bacterium
CGGGACTGCGCACGAACTCGGCATTCTCGCGGAAGCCATTGCAAAAACGC
Source organism: Betaproteobacteria bacterium (assembly GCA_043759115.1). Taxonomy (GTDB): domain Bacteria; phylum Pseudomonadota; class Gammaproteobacteria; order Burkholderiales; family SG8-41; genus PALSA-1004. The sequence goes on from JAYVME010000578.1 coordinate 51, forward strand.
AGGACATCGCGAATGCCGTGGTGTCGGTCATGCGCGTGACTTTCCTGCATACCGATTTCCCCGGGCGTCTGTGCAAGGAAGGGAACATGGCGTTTCCGTTCTCGCCGTCCGACATCGAGCGCGGCCCGGTATACGAATTCTCGCTGCGCCATGTCGTCGAACCCGATGATCCCTGCCAGATGTTCCCGATTGAATACTCGACCGTGTGAGAGACCATGCCCAAGCTCAAGGAAATCGCCAAAGCCTGCAAAAGCAAGAACGCCGGACCCTACGAATTGACGCTCGACATCATGTTCGAGGACGCGGCCACCTTCGAGAAAGTCCGTAAGACCGGCGTCATCTGCCCGGCATTGATCGCCAAACTTTATAGCGTGCCGGAGGCGTCCGTCGTCTTCACCGAGTTTCCACCGGCCCACGCCTACAAGGCGACGATAGAACGCCGCATCGCGTCTGGTGCGGTCGGCGACACCGACGTCTACGGCGCGCAGCAGCACGCGCCTTTGCTTGATGTCGAAATTCCCATTTAGCTGCGGCCCGTTTCGCGCAACGCAAGCATAGGCATGCTGGCGCGATGCGAACTTCGCTCACCCGGCCGCTGGTGCTCTATCCGGTCTCTATCGTGCTCGGGCTCTGCGTGTGGGAAGCACTCGCGCACGTAATACCCAGGGCATTGTTCGCCCCCCCAAGCGCGGTACTCGGCCGACTGGCGGCGATGACGGGCGACGGCTCGCTATCCACAGCGCTGCTCGGCTCCGTGCAGCACATGCTCGCCGGCTACCTGCTCGCAGCACTAGTGGCCATACCCGTCGGCATCGTGGTTGGGCGCAGCACAGCGATCGCCACCGCGGTGGAACCGATACTCAACGCGGACTATGCGATTCCGCCGGTCGCGTTCGCGCCCTTCTTCGTGATCTGGTTCGGCCTCTACTTCGAAGCGCGCGTCGCGCTGGTATTCGCCATGTGCTTTTTTGAAATTCTCATAAACGTGCTGCAGGGAGTGCGCAACATCGACCGCGGCCTGCTCGACGCCGCGCGCGCGCTCGAAGTGACCGGCTTCACGCTGTATCGCAAAGTGGTGATCCCAGCTGCGTCGCCGTTTATTTTCACCGGGCTGCGCGTCGGCATCGGCCGCGCGGTCAACGCCATGATCACCGCCGAGCTGTTCTTCTCCGCGGTCTACCTCGGGCAAATGCTTAAGACAAGCAGCAACGCGTTCGATACGGCCTCGACGTTCGCCGTGATCTTCGCCGTCAGCCTGTTTGGCCTGGCTTGCCAGGAAGGGATGCGGCTGGCCGAGCGCTTCATCATTCCCTGGCACCACGCAAGCACGGCATGAGCCGCGGGAAAACCTGGGCGCTGCGCCTCGCCGGCATCGCGGTCTTCGTGCTGGCGTGGGAAATTACGGGACGCATCTTCGGCGACGCCCTGTTTGCGCCTTTCTCCGCGGTCGTCGCGGGTTTTCCCGCGACCGTGCGCGACTATCACCTGTTCGTCGAACTCGCGGGCAGTTTGCAGCAGCTCCTCCTCGGCTATCTTTTAGGCTGTGCCGTAGGCATCGCCCTCGGCATCATGATGGGGCGGTCCGCGCTGCTCGACGGGCTGCTGCAGCCGTGGGTGAGCATGATGTTCGTCACTTCAATAGCGTCGCTCGTGCCGCTTTTCATCATCACGTTCGGCTTCGGCCTCCTGTTCCGCGTTGCCATCGTGTTCATGGCCGCAGTCTGGTATGTGCTCCTGGTGACCTACCACGGCGCGCGCAACGTGAGCCCCGAACTGCTGCAAACCGCGCGCGCGTTCCAGTCGTCCCGCATGCAAATATTTTTCAAGGTCATGCTGCCGGCACTGTATCCTTACATTCTGGTGGGGATGCGCATCGGGCTCGCCCATGCCATCCGCGCGATGGTGATAGCCGAGATGTACGTGATCGTGGGCTTCGGCGGCGTGGTCTACAACGCCGGGGTCGAAATTTCCACCGTTTCTTTGCTGGGCGCGCTGCTCACCATCATGGTGGTCGGCGTCGCGCTGAACGAAGCGCTCAAGTGGATCGGGCGCATGACTGCGCCCTGGTACTCAGAGCGCCAACAGCTGTCGAACTGAATTGCAGCATCAACTGAGGAGTATCTATGTCCACGCAAAAGATGACAAGACGCGCAGCCATGCGCCTGATTGCCGGTGTACCTTGGGTCGCGGGCGCCGCTGGATTTCCGGGGAACTCGCACGCGGCCGACATGGTGAAATGCATCAATCTGGGATTCGTGCTCGGCATTCATTGCCCGCCGACCTACGGCATACTCGACGAATGCTCGAAGCTCGGCCTGCAAGTGGAAATGCAGCGCTTCCAGCGCATGCGCGACGCCCTGCAAACCGTCTCGGGCGGCACCGGCGACATCGGCATATCCGAACCGATCATGCTGTTGCGCAGCCGCCAGGCCGGCAACGACCTCGTGATCTTCGGCAACCACTACCTGCACACGACCCTGGTCGTCGTCGTCAATACCGACTTCATTCAGACCTGGAAAGACCTGGAAAAACCGGATGTGACCGTCGGCATCAACTCGCAGGGCGATATCACGCAGGTGATGACCATCGGCGGTTTGCTCAAAAACGGCGGCGACCTTGCCAAGGTCAAGTGGGCGGACGTCGGCGGCAGCGGAACGCGCCTGCGCGCGCTGCTCAGCAAGCGCGTGCAGGCGGCGGTCGTGCATTTCGACCAGGTGCCGGAAATCCAGAAAAGCGGCAACTACA
>JAYVME010000579.1:0-2794 GCA_043759115.1 Betaproteobacteria bacterium
CCCGTTAATGCCATCAGGAGCTGCAGCAAGCTGGTGAACAGGTTGTAAATGCTCATGTAGAGCGTCAGTGTAGCGGAAACGTAATTGGTTTCACCGCCCTGAACGATTCGGCTGACCTGCCACAGAATCATGGCGGAGCTGAACAGCACGAACGCGCCGCAGATCGTCAAATGCAGCACCGGGCTCGCAAAGAAGATATTGGCGACTACGGCGAGCATGATGACGATCCCGCCAACCGCCAGGAAATTGGTCATGAAACCAAAATCCTTGCGCGTGACCGTGGCAATGCCGGCCATCGCGAAGAACACAACGGCAGTGCCGCCCGCGGCGAGCGCTACGAGCTGTCCGCCGTTGCGCAGCCCGAGCGCGACCTGTAGCAAAGGTCCGAGCAGCACGCCGAGGAAGAGGGTAAGGGCGAGCAGCAGGGCAACACCCAGGCCGCTGTCGCGGTTTTTCTCGATCGCGAAGAACATGCCGTAAATGACCGCGAGCAACACCAGCGACGAGACAATCGGGCTCGCGCGCATGAAGCCAAAGTCGAGGTTAATGCCGACCAGCGCACCGATGCCGGTGGGGATCAGTGACAACGCCAGCAGCAGGTAGGTATTGCGCAAGACTTGATGCTGTTGCGTTGCGAGTTGTTCGCTACCAACCGCCATTCCAAAGGAATTCTGGTTCGGTATCGGATCGGGTTGCATAGTTTTGGTCTCCTCGTTGGGCCGGAATTCCGGCTTGCGTGTAAGACTACCTAATGTGGGCTAAAGTTTCAATTAAATTGATCTTGCAGGCATTCTGCGGCTTTCCCGCAAGCGGTTGATAACGCGTGGTATTATGCAACGCAATCGTAGATATACCGGATTCGGAAGGTTGGCAGAGCGGTTGAATGCACCGGTCTTGAAAACCGGCAGGGTCGCAAGATCCTCGTGAGTTCGAATCTCACACCTTCCGCCAGAATCGCATTCCCAGCCTCCGCCGGCACGCTTTCGATCTGGCAGCAATTCCCAGAGCACGTTCCATCGCTGCGGCATTGGGCAAACGCGGGCGTTCTCGCGACAATAGGCGATCAGGCTTTCGGCCGATTCGCTCATGCCGCGCGTTCGTCAACAATGGATTCAGCTTTAGCACCTATGCCATTCATGCCGCCACCTTTATTTCCTGGCGCATGTCATCGAGAAATTCCGAGGCGGGCTCGACACTGGTCACCAGCAGATGATCCCGCGCCCGCGTGCAGGCGACGTAAAGCAGATGCCGCTCGGTGTCATACACTTCCCGCAGATCAGCGTCGTCACCGACCGTTTCTATGCGCTCCTGCAAAGGAATGACTTCGTCGTCGCAGGCCATCACGACTACGGCACGGAACTCCAGGCCCTTGGCAAGGTGCATGGTGCTGATTGAAACACGGCCACTAACGGTCTCGACGTGTTCATCGAGAATCTTGAAGGCTAAACCAGCATACTTGACGGCGGCTTGGGCACGATCCAGTTGCGCCGCGGATCGGACGAACACACCGAATTCATGCGGCAGCACGCCGGCCTTGGCGCGCTCCGCAATCCAGTCGCCGACTGCCTTGATTTCCGCGCTTTCGTCCTTGAGTGTGTGAATAATCGGCGGCGGCCCGTTGAAAACGGAAACAGTGTCGTTGCGTTCCTCGGTATTGCCATCCACATCGGTTACTACCGGCGCCAGAAGGCGATCCGCCTGCGTTCGAATCTGATGGGAGGTGCGGTAATTGACGCGCAGGGTTCGCGACCGTCCCCGAATGTCCACGCCCAGGCTTCTCCAGGAAAATGGCTGCTGAAAGATGCGCTGGCCGAGGTCGCCGGCGAAAAAGAGCGCATTGGGGCGGCTGCCACCCAGGGCCGCAAAAAAACGCAGATGAGCAACACTGATGTCCTGCGCTTCATCCATCACCGCGAAGTCGAATACCACCTTCGTGTTTTTCGAGATGGCCGCGGCCAATGCAGTGAACAACTCTGCATGGGTGATCAGGTTGCGGTCCTTCAATGCGGCGCGAATGCGCTCGAAGATGGACCACAACACTGTTCGCTGGGTCTCAGGCAATCGGGTCTTTCTGCCGAGGCGCACTACATCGCGGTACTCCTCCCAAGTAGCCAACTGCCAGGCATCCACGACCTGTTCCCATTCCGTGAGAAGAAAATGCACACCAAATTTGTGGCCACTGACGGCATTTGCCGCCTCTTGTGCTAACCCGCGGACGATCTCGCGACTGGCAATCGTCGCCGGCCCGATATGCGTCTTATAAAGCCGGAGACCGATAGCATCGATCGAATGAACGTCTACCCACCCGCACCGACCAAAAGTTCTTGTCCTTGGCCTTGTCGAGCTTGTGGAAGCTCAGCCCCGGACTGGTCGGGTTCAGTTGCAGATCGAAGGCCGTGGTCTTGACCAGCTTCTGTTCCTCGCCGGTGAGTTTGGCGAGGCTGTCGGTGAATGTGTCGGCGATGCGGAAGTCCATCACTGCGGTTTCTTTTCCGGCAACTGCTGCACCATGCGGTCGAAGTCCGACTCGAAGCGCTGGTCATCCAATACCCGGAACTTGCCGAACTCCTGTTCTGCGTGAGACTTGGCCAGCTCAGCCGACACCTTGCCTGCGCCTTGCAAAATCTCGCGGTCGTTGAGGGTCAAAAAGCCTTCCAGCTTGCTGATCCAGTCCTGCATGGTCATGGCGATGCGCCGCGCCGCCTGCCCTTCGGCAAAAATCAGATACTGCTCAGCCAGATTATTGAGGGCGCGCAGTTCTTCTTCATTCAGATAATTCTTGGCGACGCTCACG
>JAYVME010000580.1:0-14437 GCA_043759115.1 Betaproteobacteria bacterium
GTGGGCATTGCCGCGATGAAGCGGATGTGATGCTGGCGGTTCAATGCCCAGCACAGCTCGATGCCGGCGATTTTGGCTATTGCATAGGGACGGTTGGTCGGCTCGAGCGGTCCGCTGAGCAAGTACGCTTCGCGCATGGGCTGCGGGCAGTCGCGCGGATAGATGCACGACGAGCCCAGAAAAAGCAGCCGCTTTACGTCATGCCGCCATGCTTCGTGAATTACGTTGTTCTGGATAGCCAGATTCTGATAAACAAAATCGGCCGGGTAAGTATTGTTCGCGTGTATGCCGCCGACCCTGGCCGCCGCCAGAAAGACGTGGTCGGGGCGTTCGCGCGCGAAAAATTGTCGCACCGCGGCCTGATCCGTCAGGTCGAGTTCGCTGTGCGCGCGGGTGATGAGATTCGAATATCCGGCCGCGTTGAGCCGCCGTATCAACGCGGAGCCGGCCAGACCGCGATGGCCGGCGACATAGATTTTATCCTTGAGTTGCACGGAGTGATTAGGTGATTGAGTAATTCAGTGATTGAGTAATTCAGTGATTGGGCAATTCAAGCCCCCGCAATCACTTAATCACCGAATCACTCACTACTTATGCCACAAGCGGTATTTCCTGGCGCCGGCCACCCGATTCAACAATCAACGCACCATGGTCTCTGGTGAGTTGTTCATTTGCATTCAGCAATTCGACACCATAGACAGTTCCGTCCGGGGCAATGTCAATGTTCATGTCGTCGCTAATCTTGATCGTCGTTACCTGACCGAGCTTCTCATGGAATCGTATGTACGCAACGTTATATGTCGAATCATAACTAAGTATCATAACCACCCCCGCTTATTAAAAGAATTTCACGATTACTGTGATCACCAACCAACCGTCTTCTTCAACGGCATATGCCTCGACCTGTTTTGTTGAGTATCGTTTGTTATTCCACTCGCTGTCGAATGGAAAGTTGCAGCGAAATCCCGCCCTGCCATGTTTAGCGGTGAAGCGTTCCCCGTGCTCGATCGTTGCAATAACCTCTTCCTCAGTCGCTCCACGCTCTTGCAATCGATCCTTGGTATGGGGATGCAGTCTGACTTTCATGAGAGTATCTTAACCCCGGGGGTTCTTGCGCATGAACACGGCGCTACTCGTGATAATCGTATGCGCTGTAGCCGTGGCGCTTGACCAGTTCGTCGCGCTCGGCGGCTTTGAGGTCTTCGCGTACCATTTCGGCCACCAGCTTTTTGAAGGAGATGCGCGGGCGCCAGCCGAGTTTCCGGCGCGCTTTGCGCGCGTCGCCCAACAGCGAGTCAACTTCCGTCGGGCGGAAATAACGCGGATCGACGCGCACCACGGTCTGGCCGCGCGCCGGCGATTCACCTTTCACGCGCGGACCCTGGTCGACGACGGCGACTTCTTTTACGCCTTTGCCGCGCCAGCGCAATTTGATCCCGAGTTCGGTTGCGGCGGCGTCGACAAAGTCACGCACGCTGTACTGCACGCCGCTTGCGATGACGAAATCCTCGGGTTTATCCTGCTGCAGCATCAGCCATTGCGCCTCGACGTAGTCGCGCGCGTGTCCCCAGTCGCGTTTGGCGTCGAGATTGCCGAGGTAGACGCAATCCTGCAGTCCCAGCTTGATGCGGGCCAGCGCGCGCGTGATTTTGCGCGTGACGAAAGTTTCGCCGCGCACCGGACTTTCGTGGTTAAAAAGTATGCCATTGCACGCGAACATGCCGTAGGCTTCGCGGTAATTGATCGTGATCCAGTGTGCGTACAGCTTGGCGACAGCGTACGGCGAGCGTGGATAGAACGGCGTGGTTTCGCTCTGCGGGGTATCCCGCGTTTTGCCGAACAGTTCCGAGGTCGATGCCTGGTAAAAGCGGGTTTTTTTCGCAAGCCCCAGAATGCGCATAGCCTCAAGCACCCGTAGTGCGCCGAGGGCGTCGGAGTTAGCGGTGTATTCAGGTTCTTCGAACGATACCGCGACATGGCTTTGCGCCGCGAGATTGTATATTTCGTCGGGGCGTACCTGCTGAATCACCCGCATCAGCGCCGACGAATCGGTCATGTCGCCGTAATGCAGAATCAGGCGCGGGTGGGATTCGTGCGGATCCTGGTAAAGATGATCGATGCGATCGGTATTGAGCAGCGACGAACGGCGCTTGATGCCGTGCACCTCGTAACCTTTACCGAGCAGAAACTCGGCAAGGTAGGCGCCGTCCTGGCCGGTAATGCCGGTGATCAGTGCTTTTTTTTTCATTGGCCTGCGCTGCTGTATTGTGCCCGATTGATTATACTTGGAAAGGTGTGCGCTAATAAGTAGCGCAGCGTGACGCGATGAGTCATTTTTATGTCTTTAACCGGCGAAACTCGATGAGCAGATGCTGATTCCCGTAATCCTTTCCGGCGGCGTCGGTGCGCGGCGGTGGCCGGCGTCGCGCGAGGTGTATCCGAAGCCGTTTATCCGGCTCGCTGACGGGCAGAGTTTGCTGCAGAAGACGCTGCAGCGTGCCTCGTCGCTCGATGGCGCGAGCACCGTCGTCACGGTGACCAATCACGAATACGCATTCGCAACGCGTGACGAGTATCGGTCGGTAAAGGGCGCACTCGACCGCGTATTCCTGATCGAGCCGAGCGCGCGCAATACCGCGCCGGCCATTGCGCTGGCTGCGCTGTACGCGATGCAACGCTGGGGTCCCGACGCGGTTCTGCTGATACTGCCGGCCGATCATGTGGTCGACCAATCGATGATGACGCAGCCGAGGTCAAACAATTTGTGGAAAAGCCCGCGCCGGCGCTGGCCGCAAAATTTGCTGCATCGGGCCGCCACCTTTGGAATTCCGGGATGTTCTGCTTCACGGCGCGCACCCTGCTCGACAATTTGCAGCGGCATGCGCCGGAATTGCACGCCGCGGCCGAACGTTGCTGGGCGGCGACGCCGGAACAGTCGGGCGGGCTTCAAACTCAAGCGTATCGTCGTCAATCCCGGTGCGGCATTAAGCCTGCAGATGCACCATCGACGCAGCGAGCACTGGGTGGTGATTGCGGGCACGGCGCAAGTGGTCAACGGCGACCGCGAATTTTCCGTACAGGCCAACGAATCGACTTTTATCCCGGCCGGCAACCGGCATCGCCTGGTGAATTCGGGGCGCGAGCCGCTGGTCATCATCGAAGTGCAGACCGGAGATTACGTCGAAGAAGACGACATCGTTCGCTTCGACGATGTGTACGGCCGGGCTTAGAGGGTGACTGAGAGTGCCTTCAAAAAAAATACTGCTGGTCAAGACGTCTTCCCTCGGCGATGTAATTCACGCGTTGCCTGCGATTACCGATTTGCAGACGGTCGGGGCGGCCGTGGAGATCGACTGGGTCATCGAAGAACCATTGGCCACAATTGCGCGGCTCCATCCCGGCGTCGGCGATGTGGTCCCGGTCGCGATCCGGCGCTGGCGGAGTGCGCTGTGGCGCCGCCCGATACGGGACGAGATCAAAGCGTGCCGGCAGCGCCTGCAAGCGGGTAGCTATGACGCGATCATCGATGCGCAGGGTTTGTTTAAAAGCGCGTTGATCGCGCTGGTGGCGCGCGGCACACGCCACGGGCTAGACTTTCACAGTTCGCGCGAGCCGCTGGCATTGTTTTACGATCACACTTACCGGATTTCTTGGAATTTGCACGCGGTCGAAAGAAATCGACTGCTGCTCGCGCGCGCGCTGGGTTACGCGCTACCCCAACACTGCGATTACGGCATCCGTGCCGCGCCGCGCCGTTTTGAATGGCTCGGCGCCGGCGCGTACGCGGTGCTGCTGCATGCGTCGAGCGGCGATTACAAATTGTGGGATGAGCGGAACTGGATTGAGTTGGGGGAAGCGCTTAACGGCGCCGGCATCGCGTGCGTGCTGCCGTGGGGGAATGTGCGCGAGAAAGAGCGCGGTACGCGCATTGCAAATAAGTTGCGCGCCGGGGTAATGCCGCCGGCGTTGAGTCTGGATGATCTCGCCGGATTGCTTGCCGGCGGCAAAATGGTAGCCGGCGTCGATACGGGCCTTACGCATCTGGCGGCGGCGCTCGGCGTGCCGACGGTGGGAATTTATATCGCGACCGATCCCGCCGCCACCGGTATCTACGGTTGCGCGCGTGCCGTCAATTTGGGGGGCGTTGGCCGCGTGCCGACCGCGCAGCAAGTGATAACTGCCGTTACAGAGATCACGGTATGAGCGGGTCGCGTTTGGGTTACACCCTGCTGCTCTATGCACTCCTGCCGCGTGCATTGCTGCATCTGTGGTGGCGCGCGCGGCGGCAGCCGGCATACCTGGAACAGGTTGCCGAGCGTTTCGGGCGCTACGCTTTAAAAGCGGGACCGCCGCTGATCTGGGTGCACGCGGTATCAGTGGGCGAGACGCGCGCGGCCGAGCCGTTGATCCACTCGCTGCAACGCGCGTATCCGCGGCATCGCCTATTGCTCACGCATATGACACCGACCGGGCGCGAAACCGGCGTTACGCTGTTCGGTGATGGCGTACAGCGTTGTTACCTGCCGTACGATTTTCCGTTCGCCGTCGAACGCTTTCTTGAACATTTCAAACCCGTGTGCGGAATATTGCTGGAGACCGAAATCTGGCCCAACTTGATACACGCGTGCCGCGCGCGCCGCTTGCCGATTTATCTCGTCAACGCGCGCTTGTCGGAGAAGTCTTTCCGCAGCTACACGCGGTTCCGGAATTTCGCCGCGACGTGTCTGAATGAACTCTCCGGAATCGCCGCGCAGAGCCGCGCAGACGCTGATCGCTTGCAGGCGCTCCGCGCCGTGGCGGTCGAAGTGACCGGCAACCTTAAATTCGACATCACGCCGGATCCTGTCCAGCTCGCGCGCGGCGACGCATGGCGTCAGCAATGGGGGCGGTCGCGGCCGGTGCTGTTGTGCGCAAGCACGCGCGAAGGCGAGGAAGCGTTGTTGCTGCAGGCATTGCAAGAGATCGACATACCGGATTTATTGACGGTGATCGTGCCGCGCCACCCGCAGCGCTTCGATGAAGTGGCGGCACTGATCGCGCGCGCGCAGGTTCCATATCAGCGGCGCAGCGACGATCAGCCGGTCGCCGCTCGGACGCGCATCGTGCTGGGCGACAGCATGGGTGAAATGGCGGCCTACTACGCTGCGTGCGATATAGCGATCATCGGCGGCAGTCTGCTGCCGTTCGGCGCGCAGAATCTGATCGAGGCGTGTGCGGTGGGGCGTCCAGTCGTCGTCGGCCCGTCCACTTATAACTTTGCGGAGGCCGCGCAGATGGCGATCGAGGCCGGCGCCGCGCTGGGAGTCGCAGATGCGGCGGGCGCGGTTGCGGCCGCGCGTGAGTTGCTGCGCGACCCGGCAAAGATGCGGCGCATGGGACAGGCCGGCCTTGTTTTTACGCGCGAGCATCGCGGCGCCACTGCGCGGGTCGTTGAAATGATTCATTTCAGTGATTAAGCGATTAAGTGATTGGGTGATTCAGTCCTCAATCACTTAGAAGCGATTTCAAAAACATTTTGGAACCGCCGATAAACGCCGATGAACGCAGATAAGTTCAAAAGACTTGGCGTTGGTTCGGGACCGGATCTGGATTTTATATCGGCGTCAATCGGCGTTAATCGGCGGTTGCTTTTCGGTGTTGTGTTTTCGAGACGGATTCTCAGTCACTCTTGCGGTAACTGGCGCATTCGGTGATCACGACGTCGACGCGCTGATCATTGGCGTCGAGCGGAATTTCTTCGCGGATTTGCAGTGCGAAGGCGGCTGCAACCAGCGGCGGCCTGCGCGCGAAGCGCGGAATCAGCCGGTCATAGAAGCCGCCGCCGTAACCGAGCCGCTCGCAGCGCGGCGTGAAGGCGACGCCCGGCAGCAGCACGAAGTCGATGCAATCGATGTCCGCGGGCGGGCAACCGGCACGCGGTTCGCGGATGCCCCACACGCCGCTTTGTAAATCATGTGCGATATTTTCGATGCGGTGCAACGCCAGCCGGCGCGTGGCGCGGTCGACACGCGGCAGGCACAGTTGTTTGCCGCTCGCAAGCGCGTTGTTGACTATGGCCGTCGTATCGACCTCGCTGCCGAAGCTCATGTAGGCAAGCACGCAACGCGCATTGCGATAAGCGTCGAGATTGAGTAATTGCGCTGTGATGTGCGCGCAGAACTCGCTGCGTGCCGGTGGCGGCAGTGCGTCGCGCGCGGCGACGATTTGTTTGCGCAGCGCCGACTTGGCGTTAGCGCCGGGCGCTATTTTTCCAGCCACTGGTTGACGTAAGCGAGATCGTCCTCGGTAAGCGTGCCGGCGGCGGACTTGAGTTTGAGGACGTTGATCGCGTAGCCGTAAATCGCCTGGGCGTAGTCGCGCCGGGTGCTGATCAACTGTTGGGTGGCATTGAGCACATCGACCTGCGTTCTGACGCCCACTTCCTGACCCAGTTTGGTCGAATCGACCGAGCTTTGGGACGATACTAGGGCTGTCTGCAAGGCTTTGATCTGCGCGACCCCGTTGGTGGTGCCGAGAAATGCCGAGCGGGTGTTGAGTGCCACGGTGCGTTTGGTGTTCTCGAGATCCTGCCGCGCTTTTTCCTGGTTGGCCAGGGCTTCCCGGACTTTTGAGTTAACCAATCCCCCCAGATAGAGGGGGAGGGCCAGCTGCAGACCGATGAACTTGGTGGTCTGGTCGAAACCCGATCCGCCCTGTAGGCCTACCGCCTGCGCTGAATCGCTGTAGGAGGCCACCGCATCCAGTGTCGGCAGATGGCCGCCGCGGTTTTTGGAAACGTCCTGCGACGCGATGTCGAAGGTCGCCTGCGAGATCTTCACTTGCAGGCTGGAGAGGGTCGCCTGATCAACCCACGCGTCCATGCTGTTGGGCGCGGGAAGTTGCGGCGCGAAACGGGTGCCGATTTTCGCGAGTTCCGGCGGCAGCCGGCCGGTGATCTGGCGCAGACCCTGTTTCTTGATCTCGAGATCGTTTTGCGCCGCGATTTCCTGCGAGACGGCGAGGTCATGCCGCGCCTGCGCGTCGTTGGCGTCGGTGATGGTGGCGGTGCCGACTTCAAAATTGCGCTTCGCTTGCGCCAATTGCTCGGCAAAGGCGGCTCTCTGGGCGGCGGCCAGAGTCACGTTATTCTCGGCCAGCAGCACATCGAAGTAGGCTTGCGCGACGCGCACGATCAAGTCCTGATTCGCCTGCAGAAAGGCCGCCTCCGCCTGCGAGACCTGATTCTTCGCCTGCTCGTAAATGATCCAGTTCTGATAGCGAAACAACGGTTGGGTGGCGGTGACGCTGACGCTGTTTGAGTTAAATCGCGTAGTACCCGAGGGTGCGCCGGGCACCACGCCGCGGAATTGAAGATCGCGGTCGTTGTATTGAGTGTTGCCTGCGATCGTCACCGCCGGCAAGAGTCCTGATAAACCCTGCGGCAGTTTTTCCCGCCCCGCCTCGTAACTCGCCCGCGCCGAGGCATACACCGCGTCCGAGCCTTGCGCTTCCCGATAGACGGAGAGTAGATCGGCGGCGGACACCACCTGAACTGCCGCGGCCAGCGCCAGTCCCGATAACGAAGTCAGTAGTCCGGCTGCGTGCATACGATCAATAGCGCGGCATCGCAGGGTCGACATGGTTGGCCCACGCATTGATGCCGCCGCTTAAATTGTCGTCGAGCCATAGGCGCAATGCCGTTGTCGGCAATGGGTCGATCAAAACACGAATCTTTCCGGTTGCGGCGCATTGCACAGCGTCGGGATGCAGGTTTCGAATAGTGCAACCGTGTTGTACGCGCCGCCGCCCGCGCAGGTCGTGAGGCGCGCCGTCATGACCGGCGCTTCGCCGACGACGGCGAGCAAACGCCCGCCCGGCTTCAGGCTGCGTTGGAATTCGTCCGCCATTACCGGTACCGAGCCGGTCAGCACGATGGCGTCGTAAGGCGCGCTTTTATTCCAGCCGCGCGCCGCGTCACCGACCTCGAACGTGACGTTGGTGATACCGTGCGCGGCGAGCCTGTCTGCCGCGGCCGCGCTGAATTCGGGATCGATCTCGACGCTGGTGACATGCGCGCCGCGCTTGGCGAGGAGTGCGGTCATGTAGCCGCTGCCGGTGCAGACTTCAAGGATGCGGTCTGTGTTCTTTAACGCGAGTTCCTGCAACTTGCGCGCCTCAAGCTTGGGGGAAAGCATTTTCTCGCCCGCTGTTGCTTGCGCCGTTCCGTTATACCGGAGCGGGATTTCCATATCGACGAATGCCAGGCTGCGGTACTGCGGCAAAACAAAATCCTCGCGGTGTAGCGCGAACAACAGGTCAAGCACTTGCTGGTCGAGCACCTCCCAGGGTCGAATCTGCTGTTCCACCATGTTGAAGCGCGCGTGTTCGACGTCGACTTGAGCGTTCATGAGAGCGATTGAAATCCGCGATATCGATGGGGAATTCCGAGCTTGCAATTATCGCATAATTCCAGTAGTTTGATCATTACACGTTAGGGGTCCTGGCGGGCTTATGTTGCACCCTACCGCCGGGTGAGAAAGACCCTCTGAACCTGATGCGGATAATGCCGCCGCAGGGAAGCGTGGCGCCAAGCCGATGTCCTCGCGCCACTCTTGCCTGTTTTCACCGCGAGGAGTAATCGTTCATGAATGCGAATCCGAAGTTTTTGAGCGCCACGGCGCATGTCGATGAAGCCGCGGTCAAGCCGCTGCCCAATTCGCGCAAGGTGTACGTCGAGGGTTCCCGCCCGGATCTCCGGGTGCCGATGCGCGAAATCACGCAGTCGGATACGTCCGCCGAGATGGGCGCGGAAAAAAACCCGCCGATTTACGTTTACGACACGTCGGGCCCGTACACCGATCCAGCGGTGAAGATCGACATTCGTTCCGGCCTTGCGCCATTGCGCGAAAAGTGGATCGTGGAGCGCAACGATACCGAGTTGTTGCCTGATCTGACCTCGGCTTATGGTCGCGGCCGCGCCGCCGATCCGAAGCTCGCGGAGCTGCGCTTCAATCTTAAACGCCATCCGCGGCGCGCCAAGGCCGGGAAAAACGTTTCGCAGATGCATTACGCGCGCAACGGCATCATCACGCCGGAAATGGAATACATCGCGATACGTGAAACGCAGCGGCGCGACGGGCTGCCGGAGCTCGTCACGCGCCAGCATCCCGGGCAGAGTTTCGGCGCCGCAATTCCCGCCGTGATGACGCCTGAATTCGTGCGCGACGAAGTCGCGCGCGGCCGCGCCATCATTCCCGCCAACATCAATCACCCCGAAACCGAGCCGATGATCATCGGCCGTAATTTTCTGGTCAAGATCAATGCCAACATCGGCAACTCGGCGTTATCGAGTTCGATCGCCGAAGAAGTCGAAAAGATGACGTGGTCGACGCGTTGGGGCGGGGACACCGTGATGGATTTGTCGACCGGCAAGAATATTCACGAGACGCGCGAATGGATCATCCGCAACTCGCCGGTGCCGATCGGCACCGTGCCGATTTACCAGGCGCTGGAGAAAGTGGATGGCCGCGCGGAAGAACTCACGTGGGAAATGTTCCGTGACACGCTGATCGAACAGGCCGAGCAGGGTGTCGATTATTTCACCATCCATGCGGGCGTGCGCCTCGCTTATATTCCGATGACCGCAAAACGCATGACCGGCATTGTGTCGCGCGGCGGTTCGATCATGGCGAAATGGTGTCTCGCCCATCACAAGGAGTCGTTCCTCTACACGCATTTCGAAGACATTTGCGACATCATGAAAGCCTACGACGTCTCGTTCTCGCTCGGCGACGGCCTGCGCCCGGGCTCGGGCTTTGATGCCAACGACGAAGCGCAATTGGCCGAACTCAAAACGCTCGGTGAGTTGACCGATGTTGCGTGGAAGCATGACGTGCAGGTCATGATCGAGGGGCCGGGCCACGTGCCCATGCACCTGATCAAGGAGAACATGGATCTGCAGTTGAAGTACTGCAAGGAGGCGCCGTTTTATACGCTGGGGCCGCTCACCACCGACATTGCTCCCGGCTACGACCACATCACCAGCGCGATCGGCGCGGCGATGATCGGTTGGTACGGCACCGCGATGTTGTGCTATGTGACGCCGAAGGAGCACCTCGGACTGCCCGACAAGGACGACGTGAAAGACGGCATCATGGCGTACAAGATCGCGGCGCACGCGGCCGATCTCGCCAAGGGGCACCCCGGCGCGCAGATTCGCGACAATGCATTGTCAAAAGCGCGCTTCGAATTCCGCTGGGAAGACCAGTTCAATCTCGGGCTCGATCCCGACAAGGCGAAAGAGTTTCACGATGAGACGCTGCCGCAGGAGGGTGCGAAGCTCGCGCATTTCTGCTCGATGTGCGGCCCGCATTTCTGCTCGATGAAAATTACCCAGGACGTGCGTGATTACGCGGCGAAGCAGGGGATCGACGCGCAAACCGCGTTGGTAAAGGGCATGGAGGAAAAGGCGGTCGAATTCGTCAAGCAGGGTGCGGAGATTTATTCGAAAGCCTGACCATTTTTATGTTCGATAAAAACGGCCGCGAAAGCGGCCGTTTTCATTTCGCCTATTCACATGGCGACGTTGAGGCCCACCACGATATTCGCCGCGATCCAGCGCTTAAGATTTTCGGACAGATCAAACCCGGCGTCTTTTGCCAGCGCAAGTTGCATTGCTTCGCCCAGCAGTTTGCCGTGCAGGATCGCGTCGAGGAAACAAAATTCTCCGCCGGATAGCGCCGCGACCACGGCGCGAAACCGCGGCCGGTACACGACTACCCACTCAGCACCGGTTTCGAGATCGACGGCAAGTTCGCCGCGATAATCGTCTTGATGCACTTCCCAGATGCGAAACACCGGGTACGACGATGCGAGGACGGCGACGGCCGGATGCAACGTCAATGCAAGCCGCGGGTAATCGTCCTCCCGTAGGGAGGCGAGGCTGCCCATGTCGAGCGCAGCGTGATCCGCCGCGTAGTGCGCACTATGCGCAAGCCACTCCAGGCGCGCGACATCGGGCAGATACGGCAGCGACTGCGTGGGTGGAAATGCGTCCACGAAATCCGCAAATTTTTCACCGAGCTGGTTGAGATCGCCGCTGACCGACGGGTGTTCACGGCAGTACGCGCGCACGAGTCCGTCGAAGAACTCGTCGCCCACGAGTTTGCGGATGATCGGGTAGGTGGCGGCGAGCGCGCGGACGGCATTGGCGATTACGTTGCCGCGATAGATCGCCAGACGGTTCAACGCGTGCGCGGGATCGCCGGCAATGAGTGACACCGCTCCGTCGCTAAGCGCGGTATCGGCGAGCGCCGCGCTGACACGCTGTTGCAGCGTGACGAGATCAGACATGCGCCGGCTCCAGGTACGTCTCTGCCTTGCGCGCCTCATCCAGCAGCACCTCGAGCGCGGGAATATGGGTGTCCCATTCGATCAGCGTGGGCAGCGCGCCAAAACGCCGCAACGTCGCTGCGTAAAGCGCCCATACCGGGTCGATGACACGCGAACCGTGGTCATCGATCAGGCAGTCCCCGGCGTTTGAATGACCGGCGAGATGGATTTCGCCAATGCGTTCCGCCGGCAGCGCGGCCAGCGCGGCAAATGCATCAAAGCCGTGATTCACGGAATTCACATAGAGATTATTGACATCGAACAAAATGCCGCAGCCGCTGCGGCGCGCAAGTTCCGCGATAAATTCGAGTTCCGGAATTTCCGCATCGCGATATTGCAGGTAGCTCGAAACGTTTTCCACCAGAATGCCGCGGCCCAGCGTGGTTTGCACCTGATCGACACGCGCGATCATCAGTTCGAGTGCTTCGCGCGTATACGGCAACGGCAAAAGATCGTTGAAATGACGCTCGCCGTAGGCGCCCCAGCATAAATGCTCGGACACCCGCAGGGGGGCGCTGCGTTCGACGAGGCGCTGCAATTTGGCCAGATGATGCGCACGCAAATGATCCGCCGAGCCGAGCGACAGGCCGACACCGTGCAGACTCAGCGGGTAATCCCGCCGCACGTGTTCCAGCACATGCAGGTCATAACCGCCGTCGCCGAAATAGTTTTCACTATGCACTTCGAGCCAGCCGACGTCTGGCCGGCCGTCAAGAAAATGGCGGTAGTGCGCGGCACGTAAACCGATGCCCGCGAGCGTATGCAGGGTGTTGGGGCGAGGCATGATTTGATTAATAGTCGGGATGATGCGCACGATCCTTACGGCGCCGGCGGGCTTATGCTACCAGCGTACGGAGAGTTCAGCGGCGGCCGGCGCGCACGCAGTAAAACCGCGCGGGCAATTGCAGCTACAATTGGGCCGATGGACGTCATGATCTGGATCAAGGTGCTGATACTCGGCGTGGTCGAGGGGCTGACCGAATTTCTGCCGGTATCGAGCACCGGGCACTTGATCATCGTCGGTCAGCTGCTCGGATTCAACGACGAGAAAGGCAAGATTTTCGAGATCGTGATCCAGACCGGCGCGATGCTGGCGATCGTGTGGGAATACCGGACGAAATTTGCCGGGGTAATCGCGGGCCTCGCCCGCGACCGTCAGGCGCAAAAGTTCACGGTTAATCTTGTCATTGCGTTTCTGCCGGCGGCCATACTCGGCCTGGCGTTCGGCAAATACATCAAGGCGGCGCTGTTCAAGCCGCTGCCGGTCGCGCTGGCGTTCATCGTCGGCGGGGTCATCATATTGTGGGCCGAGCGGCGCGCGCACGTGGTCACCGTGCAGTCGGTCGACGATATGTCGTGGAGCGATGCGCTTAAAGTCGGCTGCGCACAGGCGTTTGCGCTGATCCCGGGCACTTCACGTTCGGGCGCGACCATCATCGGCGGGTTGCTGTTCGGGTTGTCGCGGCGCGCGGCCACCGAATTCTCGTTTTTCCTCGCTGTGCCGACGCTGATTGCGGCGGGCGCTTACGACCTCTTCAAGAACCGCGCGTTGTTCGATGCGGGAGATATCGGCGTGTTCGCGGCCGGCATGACGGTCTCGTTTGCCGCGGCATTTGTGTGCGTGCGCTGGCTCATGCGCTACATCGCGACTCACGATTTCACGGTTTTCGCGTGGTACCGCATTGCATTCGGTTTGGTGGTGCTGGCGACCGGTTATTTCGGCGTGGTGAGCTGGGAGGGGTGAAGTTTCAACTCTGCGTCCACGGCAAGCCGGCCGCGCGCCAGCCGCCGACGGTGTTGCGGTGGCCGCCCGCGTCGCGGTCACCTTCGAATCCCTCGAGTATGTTGTACGCGTCGCGATAGCCCGCCTGTGTCGCGACGGTTGCCGTTTCGTGCGAGCGTCCGCCGCTGCGGCACAGGAACATTACAATCGCTTCCTGCGGCACCTGTTCGTTGAGTTGCGCCAGGAATTTTGGATTGGGCAGCATGCCGGGATAACTTTTCCATTCGATTTCCACGCTGCCGGGGACGCGTCCGACGAAATCGAGCTCGGCACGACTGCGCACGTCCACGAGCTTGGCGCCGGGTCGATGTTGCAGTAAAGCCCGGGCTTCGGCCGGCAACAGGGCGCCTTCGTACGGCAAACCCATTTGACGTCCCCGTTGTTGCGCTGTTTTCAGAATCTCTTCAACCTCGGCCATGGTTGGATCTCAAAATTGATTTTAGAACCAAAATTTTACATCAATGCCGCGGCGAGACAATCCGCACCATTAAGGTGCAAAAATTTTCGATTCGCCCAAAATTAGTGCAAATTCTATTCTTATGTCGCCAGAATTGACTTATGGCACAATGCTTTCCCCGGTTTCGAGCTTGGCATATTTCGTGCTGAATCACGCGTTCCGGAATATTCTTTTTTCAATAAACACGCTAAAAGTTAGGAGAACACGATGGTGCTAGCCGATGTAATGAAGATGGTCAAAGACAACGAAGTCAGGTTTGTCGATTTCAGGTTCACGGACACGCGCGGCAAAGAGCAGCACGTGTCGGTTCCGGTCAAGGCGTTCAACGAAGAGAAATTCACCGAAGGCCATGCATTTGACGGCTCATCGATCGCGGGCTGGAAGGGCATCGAAGCGTCGGACATGCTGTTGATGCCGGACCCCGATTCGGCGCGTATGGATCCGTTTACGGACGAGCCGGTGCTCAATATTTCATGCGACGTGATCGAGCCGTCGGATGGCAAAGGCTACGACCGCGATCCGCGCTCGATCGCCAAGCGCGGCGAAGCTTATCTCAAGTCCAGCGGTCTCGGCGACACCGCGTACTTTGGTCCGGAACCCGAGTTTTTCATTTTTGATTCGGTCACCTGGAATGTCGATATGTCGGGCTCCGCGGTCAAGATCAAGTCGGAGGAAGCGCCATGGACATCGGGTGAAGAAATCGAAGGCGGCAACATGGGCCACCGTCCCCCGGTCAAGGGCGGTTATTTCCCGGTGCCGCCGGTCGATACGCTGCAGGACATCCGCAATGCAATGTGCATCGCGCTCGAACAACAGGGCGTTGAAGT
>JAYVME010000581.1:0-14427 GCA_043759115.1 Betaproteobacteria bacterium
GGATGCTGTTTCCGTTGATCGAGCAGGTTCGGCAGTTGACGGCGCGCGTCGAAGAGCTCGAAGCGCGGCTGTCCAAGGACAGCCACAATTCGAGCAAGCCGCCTTCCAGCGATGGATTGACGAAGAAGACCCGCTCGCTGCGCGAGGCCTCGGGCGCCAAGCCTGGCGGACAGTTCGGGCACGTGGGCAAGACGCTCAAGCGTACGAACGAGGTGGACGTGGTGATTGACCACCCTCTGCCGCGGCGCTGCGAGGCGTGCGGCACACCCCTGAGGACGGCCGATGCGCAGTTGGACGAGCGCCGTCAAGTGTTCGACATACCGGTTGCGCGAATTGACGTTCCTGCACGAAACCCACCGGCCAGAGCTGGCCCCAACGCATGATGAGGCTGCTGAGCCGTGCCCGTGGGCGCTGCGAGGCGGCGCGAGGCGACGGCAGAACCGCATTGAGCGCGCGGCAAATACGGCGGATTCTTACGCACTATGAGGCCATTCTGGACGACGCTCAAGCCCTCAATCCTCATGCTGTCCGACACAACAAACGTCGCGGCCGGGTCAAACAGACGCTGGCGTTCAATCTGCTGCGCCGCATGCGCGAACATACCGCAGAGGTGTTGCGTTTCGTGACCGATCTGCGCGTGCCCTTTACCAACAATCTCGGCGAGCGCGCCATCCGAATGCCCAAGGTGAAGCAGAAAATATCCGGCTGCTTTCGCACCCTCAAAGGCGCGCAGAACTTTTGCATCATTCGCTCCTTCGCTCCTATCCGGTTTGACAGCAAAACGATTTTTGCCATATAATCCAAAGCTTTCTGTCGTTTCTGACGACGGTTCCAGCTAACAACGCAAGGCAGCGGGTTCGGATATGAAAACATTTACGGCGAAAGCCCACGAAATCAAGCACGACTGGTATGTGGTCGATGCCCAGGACAAAGTGCTGGGACGGCTCGCGGCCACGCTGGCCCATCGGCTGCGCGGCAAGCACAAACCGGAATTCACGCCGCACGTCGATGGCGGTGATTATATCGTGGTCGTCAACGTCGATAAGCTGCGCGTGACCGGTAGCAAGGCGCGCACCAAACTCTATCACCGGCACAGCACTTATCCGGGTGGTATTTACACGACCAACTTTGCCAAGCTGCAGGCGCGTCATCCACGCCGCGTGCTGGAAATGGCCGTTAAGGGCATGCTGCCCAAGGGCCCGCTCGGCTACGCCATGCTGAAGAAGCTGAAGGTCTACGCGGGTACCGCTCACCCGCATGAGGCGCAGCTACCGAAACCTCTCGAGATAAGGGCCTGATTCCATGCCAGCCAAGCAACCGCAATACAACTACGGCACCGGCCGCCGCAAGAGCGCGGTCGCACGCGTATTCATCAAGCCGGGCAAGGGCGACATCGTTGTCAACGACAAGCCGGTCGACGTGTTCTTCTCGCGCGAAACCGGACGCATGATTGTGCGCCAGCCGCTGGTCCTGACGGATAAATTGAACGCGTTCGACATCATGGTGAACGTCGATGGCGGCGGCGAGTCGGGGCAGGCGGGCGCGGTGCGCCACGGCATCACCCGCGCGCTGATCGAATACGATGCGACGCTCAAGCCGGTGCTCAAGAAAGCCGGGCTCGTAACGCGCGATGCGCGTGAAGTCGAGCGTAAAAAAGTCGGCTTGCACAAAGCGCGACGTCGCAAGCAATTCTCGAAACGCTAGTTCTCGGGTTCGGCCGTTAAAGCCGCCTGCGGGCGGCTTTTTCATTTGTAACTTACAATGGGCGCAACCGCTTCTTGATGCGCGTAGGTGACGGGAATGGCACATAAAACTCTTAAGATCGGCGTCGTCGGCGGTACCGGTTATACCGGCGTCGAGTTGTTGCGGCTGCTCGCGCAGCATCCGCACTGCACACTCAGCACAGTCACGTCGCGGCAGGAAGCCGGCACGCCGGTTGCCGCGATGTTTCCGAATCTGCGCGGCCATGTCGATCTGAATTTCAGCGCGCCATCGGACGCCGCGCTCAAAACGTGTGATGTCGTTTTCTTTGCCACGCCCAATGGCGTCGCGATGCAGCAGGCACGCGTCCTGTTTGATGCCGGTGTCAGGATCATCGACATCGCGGCGGATTTCCGGATCAAGGACATTGCCACGTGGGAAACCTGGTACGGCACCAAGCACGTCTGTCCAGAACTCGTTGCCGAGGCGGTTTATGGCCTGCCCGAAGTCAATCGGGACGAGATCAAGCACGCGCGCATCGTCGCTAACCCGGGTTGTTATCCGACCGCGGTGCAACTGGGGTTTCTGCCGCTGATCAAGAGCGGCATGGTTGATCTCGGGCATCTGATCGCGGATGCAAAATCGGGCGTCAGCGGCGCCGGGCGCAAAGCCGAGGTGCACACGCTGTTTGCCGAAGCGTCGGACAACTTCAAGGCTTACGGCGTGATGGGGCATCGCCACCATCCGGAGATTGCGCAGGGGCTGAACGCGATGGCGGGGAGCGCGGCGCGGCTCGTGTTCGTCCCGCACCTGACGTCGATGATTCGCGGCATACACGCGACACTCTACGCGCAGCTGACCGGCAGTATCGACCTGCAGCAACTATACGAAAAGCGCTTTGCCGGCGAGCCGTTTGTCGACGTGCTGCCGGCCGGCAGCCATCCGGATACGCGTTCGGTACGCGGTTCGAATCTCTGCCGTATCGCCGTGCACCAGCCGCAGGGCGGTGACATCGCGGTGGTGCTGTCGGTCATCGACAATCTGACCAAGGGTGCCGCCGGACAGGCGATCCAGAACATGAACATCATGTGCGGCCTGCCGGAAACCGCCGGACTGGAGCAGATCGCATTAATGCCCTGATCAAAAGGTTGAAACGCATGTTCGGCATTTCGGCGCCGCGCATGTCGGTAAGCGCCGCGATTCCGTGGTATCTGCGCTGGCTCGGATTGATTGCGCTGGCATTGGTGATACTGATGCTGTCGCGTGCAACCTACGATTTCGGCAAGCAGTTTGCCGGTTTCGATCAGAGCGAAGCCGACCAGGAAGTGCAGCGACTGGGTGCGAGCAATGCCAAAATGCAGCAGGAGCTTGAGCAACTGCGCGGGGAAGTCGCGAAAAGCGAGCGCCAACTCCAGATGGAGCGCGCGACCTATGCGGACCTCGTCAAACAATTAAAGGCGTTAGCCGAGGAAAACGCCGGACTCAAGGAAGACCTCGCATTTTTTCAGACATTGATGCCCTCGGGCGGCAAAGAGGGCGGGGTGGCGGTCAACCGCTTCCTGGTGCAGAATGACGCCCTGCCCGGTGAATACCGCTACCGGTTGCTGCTGACCCAGAGCGGCCAGCGCAGCAAGGATTTTCAGGGCAGATTGGAATTTGTGATCAATCTGCAGCAGGATAACAAAAAAGTAGTCATGACCCTGCCGCCCGATGACGACAAGGACGGCAAGGGCTACAAGCTGAATTTCCGGTTTTATCAGCGCGTCGAGAGCATGTTTCGCGTCGCGCCCAACGCGGTGGTCAAGAGCATGCAGGTCCGGGTTTTTGAAATTGGCGGCACCGAGCCCAAACTGACCCAGACCGTCAATGCGTCATAAGAGGGAGATCGGCCATGTTTGGAAGTAAGAAAAGCAACAAACCGCAGAATCGCATCGACTGCCTGATCGGCGCCGGCACCACGATTGAAGGCAATATTACTTTCGGCGGCGGCCTGCGCGTCGACGGTCACGTGCGCGGAAACGTCATTGCGGCGGATGAGCAACCGGGCACGCTCGTATTGTCGGAGCAGGCGCGCATCGAAGGCGAAATCCGCGTCTCGCACGTGGTTATTAATGGAACGGTGGTGGGCCCGATCCACGCCGGCGAATACGCGGAACTGCAAGCCAAAGCCAATGTCACAGGGGATGTATACTATCGGACGCTCGAAATGCAACTGGGCGCGGTGGTACAGGGACGACTGGTTTATCAACCGGAAGGCAAGTCCGACAAGGTCGTGCAATTGAAGCCGGCGACGGCCGACTGAGCCTCAGAGCAGCGCGTAATATCCGTTCCAAATTTGCAGGAGTACAGAATATGAATGCCATCACCGAAATGCCCGCACCGCTGGTTTTTACGGACAATGCGGCGGCCAAGGTCAAACAGTTGATTGACGAGGAAGGCAACCTCGACTTGAAGCTGCGCGTGTTTGTCACCGGTGGCGGCTGTTCGGGATTCCAGTACGGATTCACGTTCGACGAGGCGGTCAGCGAAGACGACACCTCGATGCAGAAAAACGGCGTCACGCTGTTGATCGATCCGATGAGCCTGCAGTATCTGGGCGGGGCCGAAATCGACTATCAGGAAGGCGTCGAGGGCGCGCAGTTCGTCATCAAAAATCCAAACGCGACGAGCACCTGCGGCTGCGGGTCTTCATTCTCGGCGTGAGCGCGGGTTGAATTGATAACAAGGGCGCCGCTGGCGCCCTTGTTTATTTCAGGCGCGGTAGATTGCGCCCAGCACGCGCGCGCCACGCGCACTCGTCACGGCAGGCAGATTGCCGGGAGCAGAATTCAGCGTCTGCTGCGCGAGCCAGGCGAACGCCAATGCTTCAACGTGCTCGGCGCTTACGCCGAGCGCGTCGGTGACGGCAACTTTTCGCGGCTTAAGGCGCTTTGAAAGCCGGTCGACCAACGCGGTGTTGCGCGCGCCGCCGCCGCATAGATAAACCTCCGTTGCGCCAACGCAGTATTTGCCGATTGCATCGGCGATGCCATCGACCGTCAGGGCGAGCAACGTCGCCTGGACATCGCCGGGGTTTTCCGTGCCGGCCAACTGCCGCGCCAACCATTCGAGATTGAAAGTCTCGCGGCCCGTGCTCTTGGGCGGCGCGCGCCGGAAATAGTCGTCGTCGAAGAGCCGCGCGAGCAAAGCGGGAATCACGCCGCCTTGCTGCGCCCAAGCGCCGTCGCGATCAAAGGGTTGCGCGAGGTGGCGTTGCGTCCACGCGTCAAGCAACAGATTACCCGGTCCGCAATCAAAGCCGGTTACGGCAGCCGCGGGCGGCAGGTCGGTAAGATTGGCGATGCCCCCGATATTGACGATCACGCGATGCTTGTCGGCGCTGGCGAAGACCGCCTGATGGAATGCGGGCACCAGTGGCGCGCCCTGACCGCCGGCGGCGATATCGCGGCTGCGGAAATCACAAATCACGTTGGCGCGCGCGAGCTCGGCCAGTAACGAACCATTGACGAGCTGTATGGTGTAGCCGGCAGCGGGTTGGTGGCGCACGGTCTGGCCATGACAGCCGATGGCGCGCACTGCACTGGCATCGACCGAACATTTTGCGAGCAGCGCCTGCACGACTTCCGCATATATGCGCGACAGCTCGTTTGCCGCGAGTGCCGCGCGTCGTAGTTCGTCGTTGCCGGAGCGATTAAGCTCCGCAAGCTCCAGCCGCAGTGCGTTTGCGAAGGCGTGATGGTGATGCCCGAGCAGACTCGACTTGCCGGCACTCAAGTCGGCGAGCACCGCATCGATACCATCAAGGCTGGTGCCAGACATCAGGCCGACGTAAAGCTCGGGCATCAAGAGCGGGTAAGCGGTGAACGGTGAGCGGTAAGCGTTGAAACGTAAGCCGGGTGTGCTTTATTGTTCACCGTTCACCGTTTGCCGCCTGCCGCTTATTAATCGAGACGCGCGAGATTGGTGGTGCGCAGCAGCCCGAGGCGTTCTGCATACAGTGCGGAGGCTTGCGTGAACCTCGACTTCTGCTCGGGCGTGATGGGCGGCGCGGCGGGCATCGCCACGCGCAGCGGGTTCTGGTGCACGTCATTGATGCGGAATTCGTAATGCAGGTGCGGGCCCGTCGCGAGCCCGGTGGCGCCGACGTAGCCGATGATTTCGCCCTGTGCGACACGCTTGCCTTTGCGCAGCCCCTTGGCAATCGCGGACAGGTGGCCGTACCACGTCGTGTACTTGGACTGATGGCGCAATACCACCACATTGCCGTAGCCGCCCTGGCGGCCGGCGATTTCGACCACGCCATCGCCCGTGGCCTTCACGCGCGTGCCGCTCGGTGCGCCGTAGTCTATGCCTTTGTGCGCGCGCCAGATTTGCAGCACCGGGTGGAAGCGCGCGTTGGTGAAACCGGAGGTGATGCGCGAGAACTCCAGCGGCGAACGCAGGAATTGCTTGCGCAGATTCTTGCCGTCAACCGTGTAATAGCCGCCCTCGTTTTCGGCGTAGTTGAAATACACCGCCTGATAGGACTTGCCCTGGTTGATGAACTCCGCCGCCAGCACGCGCCCGGACTTGACCGGCTCGCCCTGGTAATAGAACACCTCGTAGACGACGCTGAAGCGGTCGCCTTTGCGCAGGTCGCGATGGAAGTCGATGTCGGTCGAAAAAATATCCGCGATCTGCATGGCTATCGCATCGGACAATCCCGCGGCGTCGGTTGCGCCGAACAGCGAGTTTCGGATTTCGGCCGATTTCATCAGCACGCGTTGCTCGAGTTGAGCCGGCGCCTCTTTCACCACCAGCGCATCGCCAGTGCGATCGACCGACACCAGAGTACCGGCGTTGAGATAGCGCAGGCTGGCCAGCTTGCCGTCCGCATCCGTGGTGGCACGCACGGTCTTGCCGGGAGCCAGTTGATAGAGCGCTTTGGCTTCTTTGTGGTTGCGCAGAAACTGCGCCGCTTCAGGATCATCAACTTTGAGCCGCGCGAGGAGCGATGCTACAGTGTCGCCGCGTTGGATGCGTTCCTCGTGCGTGAACGTCGCATCGGCGCCGTCGACCGGCGTCAACGCTTGGAGCTTAAGCTCTTCAACGACGTTGTTGATAGTCACTTTTTCGACCAGCGTGTCGGGCGCGATCCCGAACGCGGCAACAACCCCGAAGCAAGGTATGGCGATGAGCGCGGCGGCAAGCCAGTGACGGAGCGTAAGATCGGCTATCAAGACGGTAATTTTATGAGTTAAAATCATGCTTTTAGCATACAGTCTTAATGCCCCCCCCTGGAGCAACGCGGCAAGCTTAGCAGAACGGTACGGGTGCGCAAGCCCGAATTTCGCATTGTGAAATTCATCAGGATCGATAAAAGGCCGCCGTGGCAGCGCTGACCGAACAACTAGAAATCATCAAACGCGGCTGCGACGAGCTCCTGGTCGAAGCCGAGCTGGTCGACAAGTTAAAGTCCGGCCGGCCATTGCGCGTCAAAGCGGGTTTCGACCCGACTGCACCCGACCTGCACATCGGGCACACGGTGCTGATCAACAAGTTGCGACAGTTGCAGGATCTCGGTCACCACATCGTGTTTCTGATCGGCGACTTCACGGGCATGATCGGCGACCCGACCGGCAAGAACACCACGCGCCCGCCGCTCTCGCGCGAAGCAGTGGCGGCCAACGCCAAAACCTATACCGCGCAGGTATTCAAGATCCTCGATGCGGCGAGGACCGAGATCGCATTCAACTCCACGTGGATGGACAAGTTAAGTCCGGCCGACATGATCAAGCTCGCGGCCACGCACACCGTTGCGCGCATGCTCGAACGTGACGATTTCGGCAAGCGCTACAAAGCGAACCAGCCGATTGCGATCCACGAATTTCTCTATCCGCTGGTGCAGGGCTACGACTCGGTCGCGCTGAAGGCCGATCTCGAGTTGGGCGGCACCGATCAGAAGTTCAATCTCCTGATGGGGCGCGAACTGCAGAGGCATTACGGCCAGACAGCGCAATGCATATTGACGATGCCGCTGCTCGAAGGCCTCGACGGCGTCAACAAAATGTCGAAATCGCTCGGCAACACGGTTGGCATCACCGACAGCCCGAACGATATTTTCGGTAAGCTGATGTCGGTGTCCGACGAGTTGATGTGGCGCTATATCGAACTCTTGTCGTTTGCGCCGATTGCCACCGTCAGGCAATGGAAAAAAGAAGTCGACGGCGGACGCAATCCGCGCGATATCAAAGTCGTGTTTGCGCAGGAAATCGTCGCCCGTTTTCACGATCAACCGGCGGCGGCGGCGGCACTCGCCGATTTCGAATCGCGTTTCAAGCAGGGCGAGATACCGGTGGATATCTCCGAAGTCGCGGTGCGCGCCGGCGCCGGCGGCATCGCAATCGCGAATCTCCTGAAGGAAGCCGGGCTCACCGCGAGCACTTCGGAAGCGCTGCGCATGATTGCGCAGGGCGGCGTCAAGCTGGATGGCGAAAAAATCAGCGACAAAGCGCTTATGCTCGCCACCGGCGTATGTGTTGTGCTGCAAGTGGGCAAACGCAAATTCGCACGCGTAACCATAACCTGACGCGCGTAGCGATAAGCACGGTCTGCTAGATGGCGGCGGCGTACCGGGCCATGAACTTGCGGTCGATATAGTTCTTCCAGCGCCACACCCATGCGCCCTGCAAAGTCAGTCCGCCATAGGAGGCGATTGCGTATTTATCGCCGGTGCTGATCAGTGCCAGCGCGCGGGGCTGTGGCCGGTAGGTGCCGAGGGGTTCATCGGCGAGCGCATGGCGCAGATTGCCGGCGAGTAGCGGGCCCTGGCGCACCGCGTACACCCCGGATTTCGGATAGGCGCAGCCCGCTATCGTTGCGCAGTCGCCCGCGGCGAATAGTTCCGGATGTGACAGCGATTGTAGATGTTCATCCGTCGCGATGAAGCCCGCTGCGTCGAGTTTGAGTGTCGTCGCGCGCAGCCACGCGGGCGCGCCCGCTCCCGTTGCCCACACGATGGCGTCGGCGGCGATGCGCTCGCCGTTCGTCGTGATGGCCGCATTCGATTCCGCGCGTGCGACACGACAATTCAGGCGCACTTTGATCCCGCGCTGCGACAGGATGTGCCGGAATGCAGATCGCGTGCCCGAATTGTGGTCAGGCAACAAGCGGCCGGCATCGGTAACGAGGACAAACCCGATCGCGTGCGGCGCTGACAGCCGGGCGAGCCGGTGTTGCATGGCGAGCAGCAGTTCCACGCCCCCCGCGCCACCGCCGACGATGAGTATTTTTTTTAGATCGCCGGTGCGCGCGCGCTCCACCAGCCCATTCCACGCCGGAAGAAACTCCTCGACCGGCTTCACCGCAATAGCCTCATCGGCGGCGCCCGGCAGCGCCGGGTGCGCGGACGTCGAGCCGATATTGATGGAGAGCAAATCGTAGTCGATCGCGGCGCCATCGGTCAGCACGATTTGCCGTCGTAGCGTATCGACGTTGCACGCAAGTGACTGCACCAGGCGCGCACCTGCGAACCGCGCGAGGTAATCGAGATCGATGTGACACTCGTCATAACGGTAGTGCCCGGCAATGAGTCCCGGCAGCATGCCGGAGTAGGACGTGTGGCGCGCCGGACTTACCAGAATGATTTCAGCGCCGGCGGCCGGCCGGACACCCAATTGACGCAGCACTTCGACATGGCTATGGCCGCCGCCAACCAGCACCAGGCGCTTCACGGACGGGCATTCACGCTAACCTAACCGTTGTTACTCCGGCGCTTTGCCCCACAACTGCTTCAGGCGGTTGTCGCGTCCGCAGCCGCTGCGGTAGTACTTGTAGCGCAGCGGATTTTTGAGATAAAAATCCTGGTGATAATCTTCCGCGGGATAAAACTCCGTCGCACGCGTGATTTCAGTGACGATCGGCTGGCTAAACGGTTTATTGCGGTCAAGCGCTGCTTTGGACGCTTCCGCGAGGCGTCGCTGCTCGTCGTCGTGGTAGAAAATACCGCTGCGGTATTGCGAGCCGTGGTCGCAGAACTGTTCGTCTTTGACGGTCGGATCGATGTTGTGCCAGAACACGTCGAGCAGTTTTTCGTAAGTCACTTTTTTCGGGTCGTAGACGACTTGCACGGCTTCCGTATGACCGGTGCGGCCGGAGGAAACCTCCTCGTAGGTCGGATTTTTTTTCTGGCCACCGGTATAGCCGGAAGTGGTCGAGATCACGCCCGGCAGTATGTCGAACGGGTGCTCCATGCACCAGAAGCAGCCGCCGGCGAAAATGGCTTTTGCATACGCGGCAGTCGCGGCCGGTTTTGGGGCCTGCGCGTAGCCCGCGGTCGCGCCGAGTAGTAACGACGCGCTGAGCGTGAGTAGTAGATTGCGAATTGTCAGCATGGACATGTTCTCCTGGAAGTGACTGCGCCCCGCATGGGACGCGTCAGTTTAGTCGGTGTAGCAAGACTTTCCTTGCATGCCGCATAATATCAGCCCGGTGTCAGGAAACCGCCCGTACGTTGACTAACGGGCAGTCCGCACTACCGCACCCGCAAGGAATCCCGCTATGACCACGCAACAAACGTCCGACGGCAAGGAAGTCGCCACTCTCGGCGGCGGCTGTTTCTGGTGTCTCGAGGCGGTGTTCGACGGCCTGCAGGGTGTTACGGCGGTCGAATCCGGATATGCCGGCGGCAAAATCGTCAATCCGACCTACAAGCAAATCTGCAACGGCGACACCGGCCACGCCGAAGTCGTGCGCGTAACGTTCGATCCGCAGACGATTTCGTTCCGCGAAATTCTCGAGGTGTTTTTCACCATCCACGATCCGACAACCTTAAACCGCCAGGGCAACGACGCGGGCACGCAGTACCGCTCGGCTATTTTTTATCACACGCCCGAGCAAAAAACGACGGCTGACAAATTTATCGCCGAATTGACCGCGGAAAAAGCGTTCGCCGACCCGATCGTCACCGAGGTGGCGGCGGCGCCGGTGTTTTATGTGGCCGAGGACTATCACCAGGAATATTTCGTCAACAATGGCAATCAGCCGTACTGCCAGTTCGTGGTGGCGCCGAAGGTGGCCAAGTTCAGGCAAAAATTCGCGAACCGCATGAAGCGGTAATTGCGGCAGTAAATTCGGCAGTCAGGCCGGTGTTGTTTACCCCTTGCGCGCAGCCCCCCATTTTCGGGACGGGCGCGTCACGAAATTGTAATAATCAGCGTCTATCATGCGCCAGTCCTGCAGGTTTTACCCCCGCATTCAAACTGGAGAGCATTCTATGAAATCCGAAGCAGTCCAACGATTTATCGCGTGCGCGGCGCTGGCGCTGGGCCTCGCCGTGGCGACCCCTGCGATGGCGGCCGATATCACCGGCGCCGGCGCCACTTTTCCCTATCCGCTTTATTCCAAGTGGGCCGAAGCGTACAAGGCGAAAACGGGTGCCGGCCTCAACTATCAATCGATCGGTTCCGGCGGCGGCATCAAGCAAATCCTCGCCAAGACCGTCGATTTCGGCGCCTCCGATGCGCCGCTCGAGCCTGAAAAACTGGAGAAGGAAGGCCTTGTGCAATTCCCGATGGTAATGGGCGGCGTCGTCCCGGTGTTCAATATCGAAGGCATCAAGCCGGGAGGCGTGCACCTTACCGGCGCCGTATTGGCCGACATCTATCTCGGCAAGATCACCAAGTGGAACGCGCCGGCCATCGCGGCGCTCAACAAAGGCGTCAAGCTGCCGGAGCAGGACATCACGGTGGTCGCGCGTTCGGACGGCTCCGGAACGACATTCATTTTCACCAACTATCTGTCCAAAGTCAGTGCCGAATGGAAAGAGAAGGCCGGCAACAATACCTCGGTGAAATGGCCGGCCGGCGTGTCCGGCAAGGGCAATGAAGGTGTTGCGGCTTATGTCCAGCGCCTCTCGGGTTCGATCGGCTACGTCGAATATGCGTACGCACTGCAGAACAAGATGTCTTACGCCTTGCTGCAGAACAAGGATGGAAATTTCGTCGGCCCCAACGACAAGACTTTTCGTGCGGCAGCCGCCAATGCACAGTGGGATAAGGCCCCCGGTTTCTACCTGCTGCTGACGGACCAGCCCGGCAAGGAGAGCTGGCCGATCACGGGTGCTACCTTCATTTTGATGCACAAGAAGCAGGACAAGCCCGCCAACGCAGCGATCGCGCTCAAGTTCTTCGACTGGGCGTATGAGAGCGGCGACAAGATGGCGCTGGATCTCGACTATGTGCCGATGCCGGACAGTGTGGTGAAACTGGTCAAGGCGGAATGGAGAAAGATCCAGGACGCGGCGGGCAAATCGGTGGCGTTCTAAGCATCGCGGGACACTTCAATCTGACGGCAGCGCGAGGGGCCCCGGCCTCGCGCGCCTTTTTCAGAGCCAGCCATGCCACCCAGAGAGTCCGCGGCGATCGCACCGGCATTCGAGACTGGCGTGCAAACCGCCTATAATCAGCAACCCAAGCCTATGCAAAGGCTCGTCTGGATGGATGCATTTTTCAGGAACCTGACGCGGTTTTTCGCGTTTTTCGTGTTCTCGATCCTCGCCGCGATTCTGATTTCGCTGCTGTATCACAGCCAGCTTTCGCTTGCCAAATTCGGCGTCAATTTTCTGTTCGATCCCGAGTGGGATCCGGTCGCCGAGGAGTTCGGCGCGCTGGTGCCAATATATGGCACGCTGGTCAGTTCCGGCATCGCCATGCTCATCGGCATCCCGGTCAGTTTTGGTATCGCTTTGTTTCTCACCGAACTGTCGCCCACCTGGCTTAAGCGCCCGCTCGGCACGGCAATCGAAATGCTCGCCGCGATCCCGAGCATCATCTACGGCATGTGGGGGCTTTTTGTGTTCGCGCCGATCTTCGCTGAGTACGTGCAGCCGGTTTTGATCAAAACGTTCGGCCCGCTGCCCGTGTTCGGCCTGCTGTTCAAGGGCCCGGCGATGGGCATCGGCATGCTGACCGCCGGCATCATACTTGCGGTGATGGTGATTCCGTTTATCACCGCCGTGATGCGCGACGTCTTCGAACTGGTGCCGCCGCTCCTCAAGGAATCCGCCTACGCCCTCGGCGCAACCACGTGGGAAGTCGTCTGGCGGGTGGTTTTGCCGTACACCAAAATTGGCGTCGTCGGCGGCGTGATGCTCGGTCTCGGCCGCGCGCTGGGCGAAACCATGGCCGTCACGTTTGTGATCGGCAATGCACACCGGTTGAGCACTTCGCTGCTCGCGCCCGGCAACAGCATCGCGTCTTCCCTCGCCAACGAGTTCACCGAGGCGGTCGGCGACCTGCATTCTTCGGCGCTGATCGAGCTCGGATTGATTCTGTTCCTGATCACTACCATCGTGCTCGCGCTGTCAAAAATCCTGCTGCTGCAATTGGCCCGGCAGGAAGGCCGCAAAACCTAGGGGCACGCGTGCAGAACAAAGTTTACATTCGCCGGCGCCGTGTCAACGCGGTCATGCTGGTCATCTCCGCACTCACCATGGCGTTCGGCCTGTTCTGGCTGGCATGGATACTGATCACGTTGCTGCACGAGGGATTCAGTGCCCTGACATTTTCGTTGTTTTCGCAAATGACGCCGCCGCCGGGCAGCGCCGGCGGCCTGCTCAACGCGATTGTCGGCAGTGTGCTGATGGCGACCATGGCGACTTTGATCGGCACGCCCATCGGCATACTAGCTGGCACTTATCTCGCCGAATTCGGCCGCCGCGGCTGGCTGGCGCCGGCGACGCGCTTCATCAACGACATTCTGCTCTCGGCGCCGTCGATCGTGATCGGACTTTTTATTTATTCGGTCTATGTGGCGCAGGTCAAGCACTTTTCCGGCTGGGGCGGCGCGCTCGCGTTGTCGCTCATCGTCATTCCGGTAGTCGTGCGCACCACCGACGACATGTTAAAGCTGGTGCCCGACAGCCTGCGCGAAGCCGCGTTTGCGCTGGGCGCGCCGGCCTGGAAAATGATCGTCTTCGTATCGTACCGGGCGGCGCGGGCCGGCATCATCACCGGTATTCTGCTCGCGGTTGCGCGTATCAGCGGCGAGACGGCGCCGCTGCTGTTCACCGCGCTCAACAATCAGTTCTGGTCGCTGAACATGAACCGGCCGATGGCAAATCTGCCGGCCGTCATTTTCCAGTTTGCGATGAGTCCGTACCCCGACTGGCATCGCCTCGCGTGGGGCGGCGCGATTCTGATCACACTCGGCGTGCTGGGCCTTAACATTCTGGCGCGCACGCTGTTCCGGCGCTGATATCGAACCCGCGTCTATCACCGGATTTCATCCATGACTGAGGAACTGCATTTCGCCAACCCGAAATTGAAAGTCGCCAACCTCGACTTCTACTACGGCAAGTACCAGGCGATCAAAAAAGTTACGCTGGATATCCCGGCCAACAAGGTCACGGCGTTCATCGGCCCGTCGGGCTGCGGCAAGTCAACGCTGCTGCGCACCTTCAACCGGCTCTACGAACTGTATCCGGACCAGCGCGCCGAAGGCGAAATCCGGCTCGACGGCAATAATATCCTCGACAAGCAGCAGGATATAACCCTGCTGCGCGCCAAGGTCGGTATGGTGTTTCAGAAGCCGACGCCGTTTCCGATGTCCATTTACGACAACATTTCGTTTGGCGTGCGCCTATACGAAAACTTGAGCCGCGGCGAGATGGACGAGCGCATCGAGTGGGCGCTGACCAAGGCTGCGCTGTGGAAGGAAGTGAAGGACAAATTGAATCAGAGCGGCACC
>JAYVME010000582.1:0-2783 GCA_043759115.1 Betaproteobacteria bacterium
CGGCAAGGTCGAGGCCGGCATCCCCGAAGACGACCCGCGCAACCCGGCGGTGATCGCCGACAACGTCGGCGACAACGTCGGCGACTGCGCCGGCATGGCGGCCGATCTCTTCGAGACCTACGCGGTCACGATTATTGCGACGATGCTGCTCGGTTCGCTGATCCTGAAGAATTATGCGGCCAACGCGGTCGTCTACCCGCTCGTGCTGGGCGGCTTCTCGATCATCGCCTCCATCATCGGCTGCATGTTCGTCAAAGCCACCCCCGGCCAGAAGATCATGAATGCGCTGTATAAGGGCCTGATCGTCGCGGGCGTGCTCGCGCTTATCGCTTTTTATCCGATCACCGCGTACATGATGGGTGACGTGAGCGTCAATTATCCGGAATTGTCGGTCACGCGGTTGTATGGCGCCGCCGTAGTCGGCCTGGTGTTGACGGGACTGCTCGTATGGATCACCGAATACTACACCGGCACCGAATACGCGCCGGTGCGTTACGTCGCGCAAGCCTCGACCACCGGGCACGCCACCAACATCATCGCCGGCATTGCCGTGTCGATGAAGTCGACCGCATACCCAGTGCTGTTCGTGTGCGCCGCAATCTGGGCCTCGTTCATGTTGGCCGGCCTGTATGGCATCGCCATTGCCGCGACATCCATGCTGTCGATGGCCGGCATCATCGTCGCGCTCGACGCCTACGGCCCCATCACCGACAACGCCGGCGGCATCGCGGAAATGGCCAAACTGCCGGATTCTGTGCGCGCCATTACCGACCCGCTCGACGCGGTGGGCAACACGACGAAAGCGGTGACCAAGGGCTATGCCATCGGTTCGGCGGGACTTGCCGCACTGGTGCTGTTTGCCGACTTCACCCACGCGCTCGAAGCGGCGCATAAATCGGTGCCGTTCAGCCTGTCCGAACCGGCCGTCATCATCGGTCTTTTCATCGGCGGCCTGATCCCGTTCCTGTTTGCCTCGATGGCGATGGAAGCCGTCGGCCGCGCAGCGGGCTCGGTGGTGGTAGAAGTGCGCCGCCAGTTCAAGGAAATCAAGGGCATCATGGAAGGCACCGCAAAGCCTGATTACACGAAGGCGGTTGACCTCCTGACCAAGGCTGCCATCAAGGAAATGATGATCCCCTCGCTGCTGCCGGTGCTGACGCCGGTGGTGCTTGCACTGGTGATGCGTCTGGCGATGGGCGCGGATGCCGCGCGCATGGCGGTGGGCGGCATGCTGATGGGCACGATTGTCACCGGCCTCTTCGTCGCGATTTCCATGTGCACGGGCGGCGGCGCGTGGGACAACGCCAAAAAATACATCGAGGAAGGCAACCACGGCGGCAAGGGTTCCGATGCGCACAAAGCAGCGGTCACCGGCGACACCGTGGGCGATCCGTACAAAGACACCGCTGGTCCCGCCGTGAACCCGCTGATTAAGATCATCAACATCGTCGCGCTGCTGATCGTGCCTTTGCTGTAATGAAATATTCGCTCGCCGAACGCAAGATCGTCACCAAAGGCGACTACTGGATAGCGCCCAACGCCACCGTGATCGGCTCGGTGGTGCTCGAAAATAACGCGAGCGTCTGGTTCAACGTCGTCGTGCGCGGCGACAACGACGTCATCACCATCGGCGAGAATTCCCAGGTACAGGATGGCTCGGTGCTGCATGCCGACCCCGGATTTCCGCTAACGCTGGGCAAAAACGTGAGCGTCGGCCACATGGCAATGCTGCATGGATGCACCGTCGGCGACGGCAGTCTCATCGGCATCAAGAGCGTGATCCTGAACGGCGCCGTGATCGGCAGGAACTGCCTCATCGGCGCCAATACGCTGATCGCGGAAGGCAAAACCATCCCCGACGGCTCGCTGGTGCTGGGCTCACCCGGCAGGGTGGTGCGCCAGTTGTTGCCCGAGGAAATCATCCGCATCAATGAGATTGCCGACCACTATGTGGCCAATTTCAAACGCTACCAGGCCGGCTGCACGCCCGCGCCGTGATGTTTTCGCACGCGCGCACTACCGGCGCCGTGGGATAATTGCCGCACACTCAGCCCGGGATCCCGTCCGTGATCAAGTTCGGCTTCAAGATCAAAACCAGCAGCGGCATGGTTGTCGATAACCTGCTCGTTTCAGCGCGCGATCGTACCGAGGCCGAACACAAGATCAATCAGATTTACCATCGCTGCGAGATTATCGAATGCCTTGAACTGCGGCAGTCGGTGAAAGAGGAAGGGTTTGACCTCGAAAGCGCAATCAACCTGATCGGCAAGGAAGCCGAGCCTCCCGCGAAAAACTAAAGAAGGTCTGAAAAATCGCACTTTCGTCGTTCCCGCGCGTGAGAGCCTGCCCCGGCAGGTATCAGGCCGGGGCGGGAACCCAGGAGATTTAGCCGTTTCTGGATACCCGCCTGCGCGGGTATGACGATTTTTTAGAGCTTCTCTAAACCAGAAAGCCCGCGGCTTGCAGTTCCGCCAGCAATTCCGTGTAGTCGCGCGCGCCGCGGCTCTCCGGCGCGTGTTTGAACACATCGCAATTCTGTGCCGGGCTTTCCGCGAGGCTCACGTTTTCCGTGATCCGCGTTTCGCACATTTCCGCGCCGAAATGCTCGCGCAGTTTGCGGTCGATGTCCCACGACATCTTGCGCCGCGTGTCGAATCGCGTGAGCACGAAACGTTTCATCGGCGCCTTCTTCAGCACGCGCTCCAGCGCCCGCAACGTCTTGTCGACCTGCAGGGCGCCGTTGACCGCCAGATAATCGGCGGAAACCGGAATCAGCACGCGGT
>JAYVME010000583.1:0-2780 GCA_043759115.1 Betaproteobacteria bacterium
AGCAGCGCCCGCGCGGCCTCCGGTGATTTCGCGCTTGCGCCGACGCCGGCGGCCATATAGACGTATTCCTGCACTGCGGCGGGCAGCGGGCCGATGAATTCGAGCTGCGTGTAGGAAAGCCCCGCACCGACGCCGGTGATGCCGATCTCCGCTTCGCCTGACTCGACGAGCGACGACATGTTGCTGCTTGACCGTATGCGCGGCTTCATGGCGTCAGTGATGCCGAGTTTGTCGAGCACCTTGAGAAACCCGATGCCGCTCTCGCCGGTGGCGGAATAGGCGACCAGCCGCGCGTCGAGCAACGTGCGCTTGAAAGATTCCACCGTGCCGATGTCCGGCCGCGCCGAACCCTTGTGCCCGACCAGCGCGAGGCCCGTGCGGCCCATGTTTAGCGAGGCGCCCGCGGCGACCTTGCCTTGCTGCGTCAGATCGTCAATCGCC
This sequence comes from Betaproteobacteria bacterium, assembly GCA_043759115.1. Taxonomy (GTDB): domain Bacteria; phylum Pseudomonadota; class Gammaproteobacteria; order Burkholderiales; family SG8-41; genus PALSA-1004. The sequence continues at coordinate 442 of JAYVME010000583.1, forward strand.
TTCGGGCTGACGACGACCATGTCGAAATCCTCGCCCGCGTCGATGCGCTTGCGCGTGGTCGCGATGTTCGAAAATACGATGACGACCTTGTGGCCGGTCGCCCGCTCGAAATCCTGCGCAGCCATGCGCAGCGCGGTGCTCGCGGCGGGCGTGGAGATGATTTTGATTTCGGCAGCGTTGACGGGCATTGCGATCGCGCAGGCCGCGACGAGCGCGGCGCCGGCAAGAAAATAATTCGGGGTTAAGAACATTGACCGAACTTTAGACGAACTACGCGGGACAGACCACAGTTTCTTTATCGCACACCAAAAATGTTCAGTCGGACAGATCACGCATGCGCCAGCGGCCGCACGCCGCGCAACTGCGCGCCGATCGTTCGCTGCGCGGTCTTGAGATCGTGGGCCGATTGCAGATTCAGCCAGTATTGCGGCGATTGCTTGAACGCGCGCCCGAACAGCAGGGCGAGTTCCGCGGTCACCGGCCGGGTAGCGTTGACCACGTGTGAAATGCGCATCGCGGAAACGCCGATGGCACGTGCAAATTGCGCTTGGGTCAGACCGAGTTCGTTGAGCGCTTCCTTCAAAAATTCACCCGGATGGATTGCGGGCAGTCCGTTGGTGGTCATATCTCTTCCTTCTTAGTGGTAATCGGCGATCTCGGCATCGAAAGCATCGCCGTCCGCGAAACGAAAGCAGATGCGCCATTGATCGTTGATGCGCACGCTCCATTGACCTTTCCTGCCGCCCTTTAGCGCCTCAAGTCTATTGGATGGCGGAAAGCGCAGATCTTCGATCGACGTGGCCTCATTCAACTGCGTCAGGCGCATCGCCGCGCGCTTGAGAATTTCCGTCGGCAGCCGGCGCGATTTGCCGGTTGCGAAATACCGCCCCGTTTCGGCGCTGGCGAATGATCGTATCATCAGCAACGAGTATAAACAATTAGTTTATTGCAGTCAATGGCAAGGAAAATAGGGCCGGAGTAATTTTATCCGCGCATGCGCGGGTCTCGTTGACCGTAGCGAGCGTGCTGCGCCTATTTCACCACCGAGCGCGGATCGCGAGGACGCCAGCGCCCGCTGTCGACCTGACCGAGAAAATCGCCGAGCATCTGGTTGAAAAGGCCGGTCTCCTCGTAATAAAGCCTGGTTCCGTCGTGTGCGGTGGCGTAAGGCATGCGAGGCTCCTCTTTTTATGGATATTGTCGATGCGGCCCCGCAGCGTAAGTCGCGCGGAACATACTGGTCAAGCGCCGCGCGCAGTTGGAAGTCCGGCTGGACGAAACCCGTGCGCTAGCGGTATGTTCTCTTCCTGACCGCGCACTTCACGGAGGATTCTCTTCCGTATCGTGCTATTCACGGGAGAAAACCATGTCGCACATACTGTATCGGGACAACATTGGCCATGCGCTGCCGGTCGCCGTCGCGGGCGATGGTCCTTACCTGATCGACGCTGCGGGCAGGCGCTATATCGATGCGTCCTCCGGCGCCGCGGTGTCGTGCCTCGGCCACAGCAACGAAGCGGTGCGCAAGGCGGTGCGCGACCAGATCGATCAGCTCGCATTCGCGCACACGCGCTTCTTCACGACCGCGCCCGCCGAACGGCTCGCCGACGATCTGGTAAATGGCGCGCCCGCGCATCTCACCAAGGTGTGGCTCACGTGCGGCGGCTCCGAAGCGGTCGAGGCCGCGTTGAAGCTCACGCGCCAGTATTTCGTCGAGAGCGGGCAGCCGCAACGCAAATTCATCATCGCGCGGCGCCAGGGTTATCACGGCAATACGTTCGGTGCGCTGTCCGCCAGCGGCAATATCTGGCGCCGGCGCCCGTTCGAGCCGATGCTCATAGGCTCCATGCAGCATATTGCGCCGTGCTTCGCCTACCGTTACCAGGGCGCGGATGAAAGCGCTGAAGCCTACGGGCTGCGCATGGCGAACGAGCTCGAAACGAAAATCATCGAGCTCGGGTCCGAGAATGTCGCGGCGTTCATCGCCGAAACGGTGGTCGGCGCCACACTCGGCGCGGTGACCGCAACACCGGGGTATTTCAGGCGCATCCGCGAAATCTGCGACCAGTACGGCGTGCTGCTGATACTCGACGAAGTCATGTGCGGCATGGGCCGCACCGGCACGCGCTACGCGTGCGAGCAGGAGGGCATCGCACCCGACATGCTGACGGTCGCCAAGGGGTTGGGCGCGGGCTATTTGCCGATCGGCGCGCTGCTCGTCGCCGAAAAAATCCACCGCGCAATCGAGCGCGGCAGCAACATCGTGATGCACGGCCACACGTTTACCGGGCATCCCGTGGCGTGCGCCGCGGCGCTCGCGACGCAAAATGAAATCCGCG
>JAYVME010000584.1:0-6614 GCA_043759115.1 Betaproteobacteria bacterium
GGGCCCGCAGCACGCGGCGATCTGCGCGAACGGCGGCTTGAGCCGCGCCGATGTCCACCACAAGCTGTGTGAAATGGCGGGCCGCAAGGTGCGCGACCTGAAGGGCGGCGGCAACTGGCGGCGCGAGCGAGCGCTGCAATTTCCGATTGCAGTCGATCCCGACGACGACGATTGTTTCATTCCCGCCATCAAGGACACGCAGGATCTGCAACTGATCGTCGCCGGCGGCTGGGGCCCATGCACCGCCATCTGCCACGGCTGGAGCGGCGGCAGCCGCGCGGTGCATGGCGAGTACACCCTGTAGATCCATGACTAGCAACCGCTGATGAACGCCGATAGACGCCGATGAAAATTCCAAGTTGCATTTATTCGACTGTTGGAGCTTATGATCTGATCTGCGTTCATCTGCGTTCATCGGCGGTTCCACATTGCTTTTGAGCTAAAGGAAAGGAAACAATTATGGCCAACGATCTTCCATTCATAGACCCGACCGCCGGTGGCGGCAAAGCGCGCATCGCGCTGGCGCCGCGCCCGATGGACCTGGCGGGGAAAATTGTCGGGCTGCTCGACAACACCAAGGAACAGGCCGACGTGATACTTGAAACGGTGGCGACCGCGTTGCGCGAGCGTTACGGCGTTGCCAAAGTAGTGATACGCCGCAAGGAGCATTACTCGAAACCCGCGACCGACGCATTGATAGCCGAAATGGCGCAGGAAGTGCAGGTGGCGGTCGCCGCCGTCGGCGGATGAGGGTCCTGCACGTTGTGCAGTGTGCACGACACCATCGAATTCGAAAAACGCGGCATCCCCGCGACCACCATCATCACGCAGGCGTTCACCAACGCGGCGGTGTTCCAGTTCCGCGCCAAAGGCATGGACGGGCATCCCTACATCGAATTGCCGCACCCGATCAGCAATCTCACGCCCGCCGAGATGCGCGAGGTCACGCTGCGTTACGTCGAGCAGCTGGTAAAGCAACTGACCGCGTAATCCGGCAGCGGCGGGCCGGAAGCGAAACCGATCTGTCTCGCCAAAGCCGTTTTGCGGTAATTTTGCTATCCTGCAATGTATGAAAGCCAATGTCACCATCACCAGCCGCGGTGCAGAAACTCGCGGCGCTGCGCGCGAAATCTAAGGTCGGCGACGTCATAAGCCCTGCTGGCGAACGCTGGAACGCGGAGCGTGGACGTTCCTGACACCAATGCGCTGATTTTCGACGCACTGCTGCCGAAACGTCTCACGGCGCGCGGATTGCGCGTGTTGCCGATTACTCCCGAGATCGCGGCCTTCGCGCAGTCGGAGCAGTTCGCGCACGGCGATCCAGCCGGCCGGATTATCGCAGCCACCGCGATGTACCATCAGGCAAAGCTGGTCAGCGCCGACGCCCGCATCAGGAAACTCAAGGCGATCGAGGTGGTCTGGTAATTCGATTCCGCCTTCCATTTGTAAAGCGTAGCGTTACATGCTACGATTAAACATGATCAAGAGTTTCCGGCACAAAGGCCTGCAACGATTTTTCGAGAAGGGCTCAAAGGCCGGCATTCAGGCCCAGCATGAACGCCGATTGCGATTGATGCTGTCCCGTTTGGACGATGCAACGAAAGCGGCCGACATGGATGCCCCGGGTTGGAAACTTCACGCATTAAAGGGCGACCTCAAAGGGCAGTGGGCCGTTTGGGTCGATGGAAACTGGCGCATGACCTTCGCTTTTGAAGGTAACGACGCAATCCTGGCGAACTACCAGGACTATCACTAGGAGTCAGTCATGGCACGCATGCATAACCCACCGCATCCGGGCGAGTTGTTTCGGGAATTCCTGCCCGAGGGATTGACGATCGAAGACGTGGCGCGACGCCTTGGCGTATCGCGCGTTCAGTTGTCGCGCGTTCTCAACGGCCGCTCGGCGATTTCCGCGGATATGGCCATCAGGATCGGCTTGCTGACCAACACCACGCCGGAATCGTGGCTCGCGGGACAATCCAAATGGGATTTGTGGCAGGCGTCGCAGAAACCGCGCCCCGCTGTCTCGCCGTTTCGCCGCGCGGCCTAACGCTGCAAATGGGATGCGACTTTCAGGCAGAGACGATCATGACAACAAAACATCGGACCAAGCTCATTCACGAAGGCAAGTACGTGGCTGAAGTCGAATTAATTGAGACGGACGACGATTGGTCACCGCATTTGTCCCTGGCGGAAGCCGGCAAGCTTGATGACGTGCGCGAAGCGCTGCGTCGCGGCGACACCAAGACGGCATCGCGTTACGGCCGCGTCTACACGCTCACGCCGCTCGCAGTCTGAAGTTAACGCGTTTTCAGCGATTGCCGTCCAGGGCGCGCACCCGACCCAATTGCTGTATGTAGCGCAGGCGACTCGCCTGCTCTTTTAACGTTGCAGGCGAGTCGCCTGCTCTTTTAACGTTGCAGGCGGGTCGCCTGCGCTACAAGACCCTGCCACGTTTGGAACCCGCCCGTCTTAGTGGCATGATGCCGTCATGCCCCGCCTCCCCCGCCCCGATCTAGCCCCCACCCTCCTCGCAATCACCGCACTTTTTGCAGTCTCGACATCCCCTTCGGCGCAACCCCTGCCGAAGGATTATCCGAACAAGCCGATCCGCGTCATCGTGCCCTCGCCCGCCGGCGGCCCGCCCGACCTCGTCATGCGCATGCTGCTGCCGTACTACAGCGCGTCGATGGGACAGTCGCTCGTACTCGACAACCGCCCCGGCGCCGGCGGCGTGGTCGGCAGCGCCACGGTGGCGAAGGGGGCGCCCGACGGCTACACGTGGTTGTTCACCACCGCGTCGCACACCAACACGCCGCCGTTCAGCAAGAACAGCCCCTTCGATCCGGTGAAAGATTTTTCGCACGTGTCGCTGGTCGCGCAGAACTTCGGCCAGGCGCTGGTCGTACCGGTGAACTCGCCGGCCAAGAGCGTGCAGGAACTGATCGCGCTCGCGAAACAGCGGCCCGGCAAAATGAACTACGCCTCGGCGGGCATCGGCACCGCCAGCCACATCCCGGCCGAGGTGATGAAATCGATGAGCGGCACCGACATCGTCGGCGTTCAATACAAGGGCGTGCCCGAAGGCATGACCGACCTGATTGCCGGGCGCATGGACCTGATGTTCGTCGGCACGCAGATCGCGCTGCCGCTGATGCAGAGCGGCAGGCTGCGCGTGCTCGCACTCACCGGCGCCAAGCGCTGGAAAGGCATGCCCGACGTGCCGACCCTGCAGGAGTCGGGCTTCAAAGGTTACGACCTCATCAACTGGTTCGGCCTGTGGCTGCCGCCCGGCGCGTCGCCGGCTCTTATGACACGCCTGCACGCCGAGACGGTGAAAGCGCTGGCCGCGCCAGAGGTCGTGAAGCAGTTCGATGCGCAGGGCCTCGAAGCCGTCGGTTCGACGCCGGCCGAGTTCATCAAATTTGTCACTGCGCAATCGGCGTTTATGAATGAACTCGCGCGGAAGATTGAATCGGGTTCCAAATAACGCTATCAGGCGACCAACCGCTCGCGGCATTGAATGCCTGAGAAGGCTACGTCAGGGAACTTCTGATTAATCGTCATACCCGCGCGTAAGAGCTTGCCCCGGCAGGTTGTAAGCCGGGGCGGGTATCCAGAGGCGGTTGAATTTCCTGGGTTCCCGCCTACGCGGGAACGACAAAAATGGAGTTTTTCAGACCTTCCTTAGGTATTATGAGTCTGGGCACCCGTTTTTAACCATGCTTGACGACCGCAAAACCGGGAAAGACGTTTTCTTCAAACACACGCCGCCCGATACGTTATTTTTTTGAAGAAGCCCTATGGAACCGAACGAGAAGTTCGAACTACTGACACAAATTGCCAGTTCATTCAGCCCGAGTGCTCCGATTGACCGCAGAGCATTTGCCGGCCGCGTGACTCAAATCACCGACGTAATCAACGCGTGCGCACAACGCGGTCAACACGTTGTGATATTCGGCGAGCGCGGCGCGGGCAAAACCTCTCTTGCGAACGCATTAGTCCACATACTGGGAACGAAATTCTCAACCCCGGCGTGCGGATCGATCAACTGCGATCAAACTACAACCTTTGCCTCATTATGGAAGGCCATCTTCTCGGAAATTTCCCTGACCAGAACTTCGCTCCCCATGGCGGTCAGGAGCGGATCGAATCTTGAAGGCACGCTCGCGCAGTTCTTGCCTGAAAACGTAACCCCCGACGCAGTCAGGGCAATCCTGCAGAAACGCGAGAAGCTTTTAATAATTATTGATGAAATCGATCGTATCAAGGACAAAGCCACCACCACGCTCCTCGCCGATACGATCAAGAGTCTTTCAGATCACTCGGTAGACGTAACGCTTGTTCTCGTAGGCGTCGCCGAATCGGTCGACACATTAATCGCCGAACACGAATCAGTGCAGCGAGCCCTGATTCAGGTGCAAATGCCGAGAATGTCGCAAGCGGAGCTTGATGACATTATTGACAATGGTCTTCAGGCTGTCGGGATGACCATTGAACAAAATGCCAAACAGCGGATCAGTAAATTGTCGCAAGGCCTACCGCACTATACACATCTGCTTGCCTTGCATTCGGCGCAGGCGGCCGCAGGCGAGGACCGTCGAAATATTATTATTGACGATACCCATCAAGCCTTGCAGAAGGCGCTTAAACACGCGCAACAAAGTATCGCGGACGACTATCACCGCGCCACGACGAGCTCAAGAGAGACCCGTTATCCCCAGGTCCTCCTTGCGTGTGCTTTGGCCGACACGGATCAGCATGGTTACTTCACCGCTGGCGATGTGATAATACCCATGAGCACGATTATGGGGAAAGCCGATAACATTCGCGCATTTACTCAGCACTTAAATGCTCTTTGCGAAAATAAACGCGGCGCGGCATTACAAAGAATTGGCGCTGCCCGTGGATACAGATACAAATTCAAGAATGCAATAATGCGGCCATACGTCATCATGAAGGGCTTGGAAACCAAGCTGATTTCCGAAGAAAGCATGACGCAGCTCGCGTCTTAGGAGACCGCGCGTCGCCGGCGCTGATGACGCGCCAGCACGCCGAGACGGTGAAAGCGCTGGCCGCGCCGGAGGTCGTGCAGCAGTTCGATATTCAGGGCCTCGAAGCCGTCGGCTCGACGCCGGCCGAGTTCGTAAAGTTCGTCACCGCACAATCGGCGTTCATGAACGAACTCGCGCGGAAGATCGAAGCGGCGCCCAAACCCCAGGCACTACGCCATTGACGCATATACTTCATTGGCGTAGCATTCACCATGGTCTTCGTTGAAACCAGCCTGTTTTCCAGGTTGCTCGGTAGTTATCTCAGCGACGACGAATACCGGCGGCTGCAAAATCACCTGATCGAACACCCGGATGCCGGTGCGGTCATCCGAAATTCCGGCGGCGTGCGAAAAGTGCGTTGGCGCGCCGGCGGCAAGGGCAAGTCGGGCGGCGTACGGGTTATCTATTACTGGGCGAAGGCTGACGATCAAACCTTCTTTCTCACGCTCTATGACAAAGGTGAGAAAGAGAACCTGAGCGCCACCGATCTAAAGCGGGTCGTCAAACTATTGGAGGAACTGGCAAATGACTAAGCGCAACATCGGCAAGGAAATCATTCAAGGCCTTGAGGAAATCAAGGCGTGGAGGAAAGGCAAGACCAAACTCAAGACCTATACCGTCGATCTGCCGCGAGCGGCTGACGTATCAACGATCCGCAAGGAACTGGGCCTGTCGCAGGACCAGTTTGCACTGTTCATGGGCGTCAGCGCGGCCACCCTGCGCAACTGGGAACAGCAGCGGCGCGAGCCGCAAGGCCCCGCGCGATCGCTGCTGCTGGTAGCGGCAAAGCAGCCGCGAGCGGTTCGCGCCGCATTCAAGTCCGTGATGCCGGCGCCCAAAACCACAGCCCTCGCAAAAGCGGCGTAGATGAGATCCATGAATGCCATGGCAAAAAAGAAAGTGCGCAGCGTGTATCACGACCTCTACCCGGAAGACCAGGCGGCGGAAATGGAAATGCGATCCCTGTTGATCATCGGGCTCGGACGCTGGATCGCAGATTCAGACATGACGCAAACCGAAGCGGCCAAAGTGCTCGGCATCACGCAAGCGCGCGTGTCGGACCTGAAACACGGCAAGATCAGTCAATTCAGCCTTGATCTGCTCGTGCGCATGGCCGCGAGAGCGGGGCTCGACCCGAAATTGAAGATAGCGGCGTGATCGCGGGGAACCGAAAAGCGTTTAAGATTTAATCAAGACTCGCGGAGAAATTAACCGTGGTCTGTCCCTAATCGTTCGGCGTGCTCTGGCAGCGGCGCGAGGCGGAATGGTCGGCGAAGCTGAGAGGATATCTGCCGGCCGCGTTTAGGGAGTTGGTTGAGGCGAGGCGGTAACGGATGCTACGTTGCTAGACCTGACCCCCTCTTTTCTCTGCTCGCCAGCGTCAAGTTTCTCTGACCCCCTCTTTTCTCCGAGCCTGTTCTCTACTCTACATCGCTCCCTCTCGCCAGCGTCAAGCGGACTCACCACGCCGCGGCCGCCGCGATTGAGCACGTGAGTGTAAATCATCGTCGTGCTCACGTCGCTATGGCCGAGCAGTTCCTGGATCGTGCGGATGTCGTA
>JAYVME010000585.1:0-14405 GCA_043759115.1 Betaproteobacteria bacterium
AACTTTGGAAGGCGACGCCACAACGGTTGGCTCCATAGTCTCATGGCCGTGGATTATTGCTGCTATTTTAACTTCATTTATGAATTAGAAATGGAATTATGGGTCGATCCTGTCGGAGCAGATCCGCCGCTCCGCGCATCTCGCCGACAAAATTTTGAAAGGCGCCAAGCCCGCCGACATTCCGGTCGAGCTGCCGACCCGGTTCGAGCTGGTGGTGAATCAACGAACCGCGAAGACGCTCGGCATCACGTTTTCGGGTGAGATCATGCTGCAAGCGACGCGGGTGATTGAGTAATGCGCAATACCGGACATGTGCATGCCGGCTCGCGTCGCCGCGTCCCCGCTCGTGCGCCGGCGAATCCGGGCGTGTCAGAGTTTATGGATCGGGATGCGCAGGGCGCGCGCGGCGTCGACCAGCCGGGTATCGTAGCTTGCGAGCCGCACGGTCTGTCCGTGCTGGCGGAGAAATTCGATGGAAGCCAAATGCAGGGCATCGAGGGTGCGGACGGATCGAGGGAACGGTTCCAGCGCGCGCGCCAGTACCGGCGGAGAAAGCTCGACGAGAGCGATCCGGCCCACGAGGGAACGCACGGACTCCGCATGCGATCGCGCGAGCTTGCGCGCGTGGATCCGCGTCCAGACCTCATATTCAAGCAGGCGGCTGGATACCAGGGATTCCTGCCAGAGTGTCGCGGGAGGCAGGCGGTCTTCCGCCAGAAGATGCGCAAGAGCGACCGAGGTGTCCAGATAAATCAACGCTCGCTCCGGTCCCGCTCCAGTTCCCGCAGCAAATCGCGAAATAGCATGACCGGCTTGCGCGGCGGGGCGCCGGCAGCGGCGAGCGCGGGTGGCGTAATCCAGCCCCGGCGCACGGCCTCGGCCAATAGGGAATCCGCCAGCACCGGGCTTCTGCTCCGGTCTGGCGGCACGAGTTCCGCGACCACGCGATCACGGTCGGTGACCAGCACGGTTTCACCGCCCGTGGCGAGACGAACATACTCGCTCAGCCGGTTCTTCAGGATTTTCAGGCCCACGGCACGCATGGCGTATAATGTAGCCTCTGGTAGCTACCATGTCAAGGTTAGCGGACGAGCCCAGCCTTCATTTTGAAATGCGCGCTTAACCTCGGCGACGCAGTGTATCCGGATTTTTATCGGCGTTCATCGGCGTCTATCGGCGGTTCCGCATTTTTTGCGGCTGCTTTTGAATCACCCGATTGCCCGATCACCGAATCACCCCACTAGTACTTCCGCCTCGGCTCGCCGTTGCGCGCATGCAGCAGCTTCTCGCTGGTCTCGCGCACGCGCGTGCTCATGCCGTGCAGGAGGCCGAACGAAAGCTCGGGATAGCTCGCGATCAAGCCGTGCAGCTTCAGCTTGTCGAGATACAGCAACTGCGAATCCGCGATCACGTGCGCGGTGCCCGAGCGCGGTGAGCCGTCGAGCGGCCCCATCTCGCCGAAACAGCCGCCCTCCTCCACAATGCTCACGTAATCCTCGATTTTCGGGTCGGGATTGATGGAGATGCCGATCTCGCCGGTGAGCACGACGTACATGCGGTCGCTCGGATCGTTGATCTCGAACACGCGCTCGCCCTTGAAGTAGGCCTCCTCCTGCATTTCTTCCACCACCACGCGCAGGTCATCGGTCGCCACTTCCGAAAAAATCGGCGTGCGCTTCAAGATGACGATGCGGTCGAAAAAATCAGCCATGCTGTCCCTGTACCCCGGCGGGGGCTGTGGTGAGCGCGTGTTGCGCGCATTCCCGCAACCAGAAGTCTACATGATTGCCGCACCATTGAAGCGCATCGGCCGCGCTTTTAAAACTCACCACACCCGGCACCGTGTCGACCACCGCAGTACGGTCGCTGGCCACCATCAGCAGTTGACTGAGTTGAGCCCCCAGCGCGGTGTTGGCGATATTGGTCAACGCCTCGCGCGCGCGCGCGACCTGCCGCCGGTCCTTGCTCTTCAACGCCACGTAGACGATCCGGATGCTGTAACTGTCGCCCAGGTTTTCCATCGCCAGCAACGCCACCTCCAGAGTCTGCGTGAACCGCTCGGCGAGCACGATTTTCATCAAGGTCGAACCCGCGTCAGCGCGCGTGGTGTCGGCTTCGAGTACGTGCAGGGCCTGCGCCATGGTGGCCGCATCCTGCAGCCTGCGCGCGGCGAATTCCTCGAATGGCTGGCGCGGCACCGCCTGCCGCGACAAATATGCGAGCACCTGTTGCTGCTGGCGGGGCGACGCGGATGTGTCGTTGAGCCATGCGAAGAGCCGCGCCGGGAGATCTTCGATGCATCCCTCCAACACACCGAGCGCCGCATCCACCACGTTGGGATGGCGGTCGGTCAGCGCGGCAAGCGCCAGACGCTCGCGGTCGGCAGCCGGCAGCCGGCGGTAACATTCGACGCACGCGACGCGCATCTGCTGATCGGGCGACCGGGCGAGCGCTTCGAGCAACGCCGTCAGCCGCGCATCCGCGGCCAGCCCACCCTGCCGCAATGCGGCGAGCGCCGCTTTTTTTACCCCATCGTCGGTATGTTCAAGTAAACCGCATAAGAGCGGCAGGAACGATTCCGGCATCGGGAGTTTCTGCCCCATGTGCAGCGCGGCGAAAATAGACGACGTGCGCGGATCCTCGAGCAGCGATTGCCAGCGCTTGACAGCCGTCGCGCGCCGGTCTTCGAGACCGTAACTGAACACGCCGAGGATGCCGCACGCGACAAGCCGCGGGTTCTCGGATGCAAGACACGGATCGACCTGCGCCTGCATGTGCGGGTCTTTGGCTTCGAAGCGCGTCGTCAGCACCGTCGCGCGCTCATGCGCATCGCCGAGCTCGCGCGACGTCTCGAGCCGGTGGAGCAGGTCTTCGGACAATTGCGGCCCGATCAGGCGCACCAGTTGATCGCATACCGGCGCGCTCGCGTGTTGCATGCGTTCAAAAATGATGTCCGGCGCTTTTTCCGGGAACGCGTTGGCGAGCATGCGTGCGTAAGTGAGGCAAATTTGCTCGTCCTGATGCTTGACGCCTTCGACGAGACGCGCGAAAAGCTCCGGATCGGCCACGGTATCCATCTTGCCCAGGCCTTCGCTCGGCAGAAAGAGCCGCTCTTTCAGCGTCGACAGCAACGCCTCGACATAGGCACGATTGGTCTTGATGCTGAAATAGAGGTACAGCGAACAGGCAATGACCCCCGCGGTCAGGTAGGAATAGGGGGCATGCCATTTTTTCAGCAACTGCAGCACGAGGCCGACGAATATGTAGCCTGCCGGCAGCACCAGCATGAGCGACAAGGCGCGCGCCCGGCCCTGCATGTAATCGGGCAACGCGTCGAACAGCAGCGAGCGCGATGGGTTGCGCATCGAGGGCAGCAGCACGCGGCGGTTCACCGTGCTCACCAGCGCGCTGGGGACATTGAAGAACGTGATCATGCCCACGAAGCACATGAGGGTCGTCGACGGGAAGACGAGATTGATCGCGCGCACCCCGTAGAGATTGATGACCTTGCTCGAGAAGAAAATCTGCACCAGCACGGTGACGGCACTCGACACGATGGTCAGAAGGCCGAATAGCACGGCCAATTCCGCTTCGCTTTTGAAGTTGGCGTTGTAGACCGCAAACGCCGCGTAGCCCAGGCAGTTCAACGCGACCACCATGAAAAACACCGCGAGCGACGAATACAGGAGCAGCTTCGAACGGCGCGCGAACTTGAGTCCCTGCGTGACCTGCTCGATCGTGCGCTTCAATCCGCCGCCGCGGCGCCCCGGCGCGAAAAACGGCGAGACGCCGACCGTGCGGTGGCGCGTCGCGACGATGATAACCGCGGTGGCCGCGAGCCCGCTCCACACCAGCACCAGGCCCTGCACGCCGATGAGTGAGGTCATGGTCAGGATTATCCCGCCCGCGACCTCGCCCAGTTGCAGGCCCGCCATGGTCATCGGTAACAGCCGCTTGCTTTGCTCATTGTCGAAATTCGCGCTGAAATACAGCGACGCATGCATGACCAGCAATTCCGAACTGATTTCGAACAGCAGGTAGTAGAGCGGATAAGCGACCGAGTCGACGTGCTCGATCATCAAGTACCAGTTGCCGACCAGCATCATGGCGAGCGCGGAGAGCAATATGTAAAAAGTGCGCTCCGGCGCGAGACGGTCCGCATACGCGGCATAGACCGTGCTGACGATTGCCATCAGCACGCCGAGCCCGAGATACATGAAAGGCAGGTACTGGATGCCGAAACGTTTGAGGAACAACGCGTCCGCGGTGCCGCGTCCGATGGCGAGACCGGCGCTGATCACGAGAAAAAGACAAAAGAAATAGCCGAGCCGCGGCCATTCCGTCCTTTTGACCATCAGCAGCTTAGCCATACCGGGACATGTAAATTGTATCTTTTCGCATGAAATACGGGACTGCGTGATTATCCACACTAGCAAGTAGGATTACAATCGGGGGGCCGGAAAAAATCGCGTTGAAACAAATCTGAAACGACACGCCAACGGAATAGCGGAAAACTGCACCAAGCCGTGTCGGGCGGCGTTCGCCGGCGCCGGGCGGATCACTGAGGCTGTAGTATCATTTCGCCTTTTCCAGGCATCCGCGTCTACCAACCATGAAACCATTCGACTGGCAGTTCCCCTACCCCTCGCAACGTATGCCGATACTCGCGCGCAATTGCGTCGCCACTTCGCAACCGCTGGCCGCGCAAGCGGGGCTGCGCATGCTGATGAAAGGCGGCAGTGCGGTCGATGCGGTGCTGGCGACCGCGATCGCATTGACCGTGCTGGAACCGACGAGCAACGGCATCGGCTCCGATGCATTCGCCATTTTGTGGGACGGCAAGAAATTGCAGGGCCTTAACGCCTCCGGACGCTCGCCCGCCGCATGGACGCCCGGGCGCTTCAAGGGCCTCGACGCCATGCCGCAACGCGGCTGGGATTCGGTCACGGTGCCGGGTGCTGTCGCCGCCTGGGTTGAGCTCTCGCGCAAATACGGCAAGCTGCCGTTCGCGGATTTATTCGAGCCGGCAATCAAGTATGCGGCTGAAGGCTTCATGGTGTCGCCGACGATCGCGCGACTGTGGGAAAAGCAGGTGCCAGAACTCAAAGCGATGCCGGGCTACGCGGACGCGTTCATGCCCAAGGGCCGCGCGCCGCTGCCCGGCGAATCGTTCGTGTTTCCCGATCAGGCACGCACGCTGCAACGCATCGCCGAAACCAAAGGCGCGGCGTTTTATACCGGCGACCTCGCCGAAAAAATTGTCGCCCATGCCAAACAATACGGCGGCGCGATGACGATGGACGATCTGGCGGCGCACCAGGTCGACTGGGTCGAACCGGTCGGGCAAAACTACCGCGGCTACACGCTGCACGAGATTCCGCCCAACGGCCAGGGCATAGGCGCGCTGATTTCGCTCGGCATCCTCGAAAATATCGACATGGCGGGCCTGCCGGTCGATTCCGCCGACAGCCTGCACGTGCAAATCGAGGCGATGAAACTCGCCTTCGCCGACATCTACGAATACGTGTCCGATCCGGCGACCATGCGCGTGACGCCGGCGCAAATGCTCGACCGTGCGTACCTGAAAAGCCGCGCCAAATTGATCGACATGAAAAAAGCGCAGGACCCGAAGTTCGGCACGCCGCCGACCGGCGGCACTGTATACCTCACAGCCGCCGATGCATCCGGCATGATGGTGTCGTACATCCAGTCCAACTACGCCGGGTTCGGCTCGGGTGTGGTTGTCAACGGCACCGGCATCAGCCTGCAAAACCGCGGCTATGGTTTCGTATTGAAGCCCGGCCATGCGAATGAAGTCGGTCCGCGCAAACGCCCGTTCCAGACCATCATTCCGGCATTCGTCACCAAGGATGGCAAACCCGTCATGAGCTATGGCCTGATGGGCGGCTCGATGCAGGCACAGGGCCACTCACAGGTCATGGTGCGCTTCGCCGATTACGGGCAGAACCCGCAAGCTGCCGCCGACGCGCCGCGCTGGCGCATCGACGCCGGCCTCACGGTCGGGATCGAACAAGGCATCAGCGCGGACGTCGTCACCGAACTCAAACGCCGCGGCCACGTTCTGGCGCAGGCCGACCGCTGGAGCACCGACTTTGGCCGCGCGCAGTTGATCTACAAAATGGAAGACGGATACCTTGCCGCGTCCGAGCGGCGCACGGATGGGCAAGCGGTGGGGTTTTGAAGGATGAAGGATGAAGGATGAAGGATGAAGGATGAAGGATGAAAAATGTCTGAGCATAAAGCCAACATAATCTGGGCGCGTAACGGCGTCGATTTCAGCTACAAGACTTATCCGCGCGACCACGTGTGGCGCTTTCCCAACGGCGTCGAGGTGCCCGGCTCAGCCGCGCCCGCCTATCTCGGCAATCCGCAACGAGTCGATCCGGAAGCGGCGTTTGTCGCGGCGCTGTCGAGCTGTCATATGCTGACGTTTTTAGCACTCGCATCAAACAAAGGGTTCGTCGTCGACAGCTACGAAGATGCCGCGGTCGGGCATCTGGAAAAGAACGCCGGCGGCAAGATGGCGATCACGCGCGTGGAACTGCATCCGAAAATTGTTTTCAGCGGCGCCAAGCAACCGGCGGCGGCTGACCTCGACGGGCTGCACGACAAAGCGCACAAGGAATGCTTCATCGCCAATTCGGTGACGACCGAGGTCAAGGTCGTCGCGGACTGAATTCCAGACGCCTTAGGGTAGCGCAGGCGACCCCGCCTGCTCCGTCAACGAATGCAGGCGAGTCGCCTGCGCTACTATTCAACTTTGACGTTCGCATCCTTCACGACTTTCGCCCACTTCTTGGTTTCTGATTGGATGTAAGCGGCGAATTGCTCCTGCGTGGTCGGCGTGGCTTCAATACCGGATTCGAGCAGCCGCTGCTTTGCGTCAGGCAAGTGCAGTACTTTCACGATTTCAGTGTTGAGCCGCGCGACAATTTCCCGCGGTGTCCCCGCCGGCACGAATACGCCGTACCAGTTGTTGACCGCGAACTGCGGCACGCCCGCCTGCGCGATCGTCGGCAATTCGGGCATCAAAACAAAACGCTTGGTGCCGGTCATGCCGAGCGCGCGCACTTTGCCGCTTTTGATCTGACCGATCGCGGTCGAAACGGTCGAAAATATGATCTGCACGTTGCCTGCCATCAGGTCGAGCATCGCCGGTGCACCGCCTTTGTACGGCACGTGCACCATTTTTGTTCCGGTCAGCATGTTGAAGAGTTCGCCGGCGAGATGATCGGTAGCACCCGGGCCTGACGAACCGTAGTTGAGCTGGTTCGGCCGCGCACGGCCGAGCGCCACCAGCTCCTTCACATTCTTTACCGGCAACGCTGGATGCACCACCAGCACGTTCAAGGCATCCGCGGCGAGCGTCACCGGCACGAGATCCTTGACCGGATCGTACGGCATCTTGCTGTAGAGACTGGGGTTGATCGCGATCGGGCCGATCGTGCCGAGTACCATCGTATAACCGTCCGGCGGCGCCTTCGCCCCCAGATCGACGCCTATCATGCCGCCCGCGCCGCCGCGATTATCGACCAGCACCTGCTGACCCAGCGCTTCGGACAGTTTTTGCGCGATCACGCGCGAGGTAATGTCGGCGCCGCCGCCCGGCGCGAACGGGCTGATGAAACGGACCGACTTCGCCGGCCAGGTTTGCGCGCGGGCGGCAGACATGGCGAGCGCCGCGCATGCACACAGGGCGATTGCCGCAAACTGATGGATTTTGAATTGCCGCATGCCGCATTCTCCGGTTGGCTGATATGCTCTTTTAACAAGCAGGAACTATACCGGAGCCGGCGCGTCTGTGCCGCGGCAATCCCGCGGTGATAGAATTCCTTTTCCATACACCCGCACTACTGAGCCCGGAGAACCCATCATGGCACAGCGCCGGATGAAGCTTGCGATCAGCGCCGCCAGCATGCGGCCGACCGTCATCGGCCGCAGCCACGCGATTGCGTGCGGCCATTATCTTGGCGCGCTGGCCTCGATGCGCGTGCTCGACGCCGGCGGCAACGCGGTCGATGCCGGGGTCACCGCGGCCATGGCGCTTGCCGTGCTGCAGCCGGACATCGTCAGCTTCGCCGGCGTGGCGCCCACGCTGATCTATCTCGCGCAGGAAGATCGCGTCATTTCTCTCGCCGGCCTGGGCTACTGGCCCGCCGCTACCGATATCAACCGTCTGGTTGCGACGGGCGACGGCAAATCAATACCCGAAGGACTGCTGCGCACCGTGATGCCCGCGGCGCCCGCCACGCACATCGAAGCACTGCGCCGCTACGGCACGATTTCATTCGCAGAGGCCGCGACACCCGCGATGGAACTCGCGCGCGACGGCTACGCGATCTATCCCTTCCTCGCCAATAATCTGAATGGCGCGCAGGACCAGTACCGGCGCTGGCCCGAGAGTGCGCGCATTTTCCTGCCCGGCGGCCGGCCGCCGCAGTATGGAGAATTGTTCCGCCAGGAAGATCTCGCCCGCAGCATCGCCGGCATGATCGAAGCCGAACGCGCTGCGCGCGGCGACCGCGACAAAAAACTGCGCGCCGTGCACGACTTCTTTTATCGCGGCCCGATTGCCGCGGCCGCCGCCGCGTATCACGCGCAGCATGACGGTTTTCTCACTACGGCGGACCTTGCCGGCTTCGAAGTGCCCGTCGAAGACAGTATCAGCATCAACTATCGCGGCTTTGAGGTGCATGCATGCGACGTCTGGTGCCAGGGCATCTCGCTGCTCGAGACGCTGAAAATAGTCGAGGGCTGCGACCTTGGCAAACTGGGGCATAACTCACCCGACTACGTGCACACGCTCGCCGAAGCGCTCAACCTCTCCTTCGGCGACCGTGAGGCTTATATCGGCGATCCGAAATTCGTGAAAGTGCCGACCGCGGGATTGCTCTCGGATGCCTATGCAGCACGCCAGCGCGCGCGCATAGATTTAAAGCGCGCGTTCGGCAAGCTGCCGGCAGGGGGCAATCCGGACAACGTAGCTGCGACCGCCGGCAGTCACGAGCCGGTTTACGCCGCAGCGCGCGGCAAGGCCGGCACCGCGCCGGACACAATCTACGCCGGGGTCATGGATCGCCACGGCAACGCGTATTCGGCAACGCTCTCGGATACGACTTACGATGCGCCAGTCATTCCGGGCACCGGGCTCGTGTTCTCTTCGCGCGGCCAGCAATCGCGGCTTACGGCCGGGCATCCCGCAATGGTCGCTCCCGGCAAGCGTCCGCGCTTAACACCCAGCCCCGCGCTCGCCATGAAGGATGGCAAGCCTTTCATGTGTTTCGGCACGCCGGGTGGCGACGTGCAATCGCAATCGATGCTGCAGGTCTTCCTCAACGTCACGCAATTCGGCATGCAGGTGCAGCAAGCGGTCGAGGCGCAGCGCTTCTCAAGCAATAATTTCCCGAACTCGTTTGCGCCGCATGATTATTTTCCCGGTCGCCTATGCATCGAAGAGGATATGCCCAACGGCGTGATCGACGAGATGAAGAAACGCGGGCACGACGTGCAGGTGCTGCCGCGGCTGCCGGCGCAGAATGGCGCAGTGTGCGCGGTCATGCGCGACCCGCAAACGGGCCTCAAGCACGCCGGCGCCGACCCGCGGCGTGAGGCGTACGCGCTGGCGTGGTAAACAAACTCCGGATATCGGCGGCGCCTAGCGCGGCAACAACCGCCGCACGCGCGCATTTTCAGCGCTAAGCATCCCGCATCGCCTGCACGGTGCGCGAGCGGAATTCTCGCTGGTGCAATACGTAGACGACGCCGCTCGTGATCGCGATCATCAACACCGGGTGCAAAAACCATGACAGCGCCGCAACACCGAAGTAATAAGCGCGCAGCCCGTTATTGAAATTGGCATTGGCAAAGTTGACGACCAGAGCAATGCGGTCGATGTGCGTTGCGTACTGCTCGGCGTCCGCCGGCGGCTTTTTGGTCGCGCCGATCAGGATCGAACACAGACCGAACTGGCGGATCGACCACGAGAACTTGAAAAACGCATAAACGAAAATCAGCACCAGCAGCAGGATTTTGAGTTCCCACACCCGTTCCGACACCTGCTGCGCAAACGGCAGCTCGGCGAGCACGCCGGCGGCTTTTTCCGCGTAGCCCATCAGCGCCACCAGCGCGCCGAGAATCAGCATGGTCGTCGATGCGAAGAACTGCGAGCTGCGCGTGAGGTTGCGCATCACGTTGACGTCGAGCATCCGGTTGTCGCGCTCGACCATGCGCGCGATCCAGTCGCGCACGAAGCCGTCGGTCAGCCGGCGCAACGCCGGGCGCTGCGTACCGCGGTAATCCGAGTACCAGACGTAACCGAGCCACCAGAGCGCTAACCAGATGAGCGCCAGCATGTCAAGCCAGGGCAGCGGCAGCTTGCTCAGAAAAATATTGAGTGAGTTCATGCGAACAGCGTCAGCACGCCGGTGTAGCCGTATAAACGGTTATGCGAGATCTCGCCATTGCAGAAAAACCCCACCAACGGAAATTCGCCGAACGCTGCTTCGATCATCTTGAGTTCCTCGGAATCCGGGCCGAACAGGTTCGCGCCGCGCCCGAGGCACGAATAATACACACCACCGCGCGGCCGCGCATAGAGCCCCTGCTGCATGCTCTTCAGCATGCGTGCCATGTCTTCGGTCGCGGCGGCGGTATCGCGGCGGCAGAACATGATGGTGCTCCCGGTTTCGACCAGATCGCCGATGGCGACGATGCCGCGCGCCGGATCGATGCCGACCAGGTTGCGCACGAGGTAATCGCCGGTGTCGGTGCCGGTGATCGGCAAGCCGGCGAAAATCACGCCGCCCAAACGGTTGAGATCGCGCGCGAGCCGTTCGCCGACGTCTTCTTTGAGCACGTCGAGCGCGGGGCGGTCGTCGATCCTGACGATGATGTTGCGCTGCGCCTGCGTGATCACGCGTTTGCGGCCGATCGGCGTGCAGCCCTGCGTGAGACGCGTGGCGACCGTCACGTCGTCCGCAAACATCACGCCCGACACACCGCCTTCGGTGACTTTGTCGGCGATCTGCAGGTTCTGATGGCGCGAACTGGTGAGGCCGCCGACGACGAAGCCGCTCTCCACCTTGCCGGCAATGCCGGCGACCAGTTCCGGCACGTCGCTGTTGCGCGGGTCGGCATGCACAATCGCGAAATTCGCCGGCCGCTCGCCGCACTTGAACCGCTTCATCGCCAGATCGTCGGTCGAACGCACACCGGAAAATACCTGAAACGACTGCGGCGCGAATTCGCCGAGCATGACCGCCAGCGCCGGTTCGTCCAGGTATTCGCGACCGCTCACGCAGATGCCGATACCGACGGTACCGACCCAATGCGGCGTGCCGGTACGCTGGCGGAAGAATTCCAGCAGGTCGCCGACGTGATCAGCGAAAAAATCGGTGACGTACAAAAAACCGAGGCTGGCGGGCGGGCCGGCAAGCTGCGCAAGGCAGGCGCCGGCTGCCGCCTGCCAGTCGGCGCCGGCCGCATGGGCGAATCTGAAGGTGGGATTCATGCGCCCTATTATCACCGCGATCAGGGGAACCTGACCAGCCGCGCGGATATAATAGCGGCGTAACTCACCAAGAGGCCCGCATGAATCTCGACCGTGTCGGTTCAGGGCGCGATTTGCCCAACGAGTTCAACGTGATCATCGAAATCCCGATGAACGCTGATCCGATCAAGTACGAAGTCGATAAGGAAACCGGCGCCCTCTTCGTCGACCGCTTCATGTCGACCGCGATGCACTACCCGTGCAACTACGGTTATATCCCGCGCACGTTATCGGGTGACGGCGATCCGGTCGACGTACTGGTATTGAGCCCGGTGCCGCTGATTAGCGGCGTGGTGGTGCGCTGCCGCCCGGTCGGCATGCTGAAAATGACGGATGAGGCCGGCGGCGACGAAAAACTGCTCGCGGTGCCGATCGACAAGCTGTGCACCATTTACCAGCGGATCAAAATGCCGGACGATTTGCCGGCGCTGACACTCGATCAGATCCGGCACTTCTTCGAGCACTACAAGGACCTCGAACCCGGCAAGTGGGTGAAGGTCGAGGGCTGGTTCGGCCCGGAGGATGCGCGGAACGAAATCCTCGCCGGGGTCGAGCGCTATAAGCAGGCCGCGAAAAAGCCGATGTTCTAGAAACCTGCGGGCGTTCAGCAGTCGGCTGACCGCAATTCAGGCCTCGCCCTTCACCGGCATCAACCACCGGCCTTCAATCGGCGGCAGCAAGAAAAACCATGGCCAACGCCGTGCCTATGCCGGCCGGTATGCCCCATCGCTCCCACTTCGATATCGCGTCGCCCGCGATCACCTCGACCGGCACGCTAGTCAGCTCGAGCACCCGGTTGGTCGTCGAGTCCTCAATCATCCGCGTCAGGGAATTCTTGCGCGCAGTGCTCATCACGATCTGGTCGCAGTGCAGGCGGCGCGCGGCGTCAGCAATGAGCGTCGCCTTGTCGCCCACCTCGATATGCACGGAATACGGCACTCCGGAGTTTTCGAGCATGCGCTTGATTGTCCGCAACGCCTCCTCGCTTTGTTCGCGATGATAATCACTGCGGCTCTTCCTGCTCGCGAAATTCGCTATGTGCCGCGAAAACGGAGGCTGGACATTCAGCAGATGCACCTCCATCGCGGAGTCTTTCATGAACTCATTGACGACATGCTTTACCGCATGAAGCGAATTGGGCGAGCCGTCAACCGGAACAAGAATTCTTTCCATGGCACTGTCTCCTTTTACAGGTTGTAAATCGACTGAATGCGCAACGGGCGGCTGCTCTTTTACAGGTTGTAAATCGACTGAATGCGCAACGGGCGGCTGCTTGAACCTTGCCAATCGCGCGGTGATACGAGACTCGATGCGGCGATGATTCTTGATGAACCCCGCCCACAGCACACCGACGATGATCAGCATGAACATAAACGGAACAATAAACTTGTGATCCGCGTAGAACTCCTTGAGCAGCGGCTCCGCGGACATCATTTTGGCGGCAGTCCAGGCCAGCACGCCGGCCCCCAGATACACGAAGGCCGGAAACCGGTCGATGAACCGCAGGATGAGCGTGCTGCCCCACACCACAATCGGAATGCTGATGAGCAGGCCGAGGGTCACCAGCAGGTAGCTGCCATGGGCGGCCCCGGCCACCGCCAGAACATTGTCGAGCCCCATCACGATGTCCGCGACGACGATGGTCCTGATTGCCGCCCAGAAGCTGTTGACGGAGTTTAACCTGACGCCGTTCTCATCCTCCGGCTCGGGCAACAGCAGCTTATACGCGATCCAGACCAGCAGCGCGCCGCCGGCAAATAACAGGCCCGGAACCGCCAACAACCAGACGACCACCATCGTCAACGAACTGCGCACGACGATGGCGCCGACCGTGCCCCACACGATGGCTTTGGTCCTCAGATGTGCCGGAACGTTGCGCGCGGCGAGCGCGATAACGATAGCGTTGTCGCCTGCCAGCACGAGATCGATGATGACGATCGCCAGTAGCGCGGACAAGAACTGCACGGAAAAAAGATCCACGGTCGCCTCCTGAATGCATTGCCACAATTATGCTGACTACGCACCGCGATACAAGTGAAGATTCGTAATGCGCAGGGTTCGTTTTGTTGATGAGTCTGTTGCATATTTAATCGAAGGCATTACCCAACGTAATCATGGCCGGGTTCCGCCGCTGCTCAGGACACTTACGTATTGCATTTCGATTGCCTGCTGGTATACTTCGCATGGCTGATCGTAATGATCAGCCACCCTCCAAAGGGGAGTAGCTCCGGTAGCGTGATACTGCTACTACAGTACAGCCGTCAACACGGGAGCAATCCCCGGTTGTGCTGGCAACGATAAAAACGTTGCGAGCGAGACCTTTGCCAGAACGGCAAAGGTCTTGTTGTTTGCGGCCCTTGCCTGTTCGAGGTAAAGGCCGCCGCCCCGACGGGCGCGGCATTGTTCAACTCTGAATAGAGGAGAATCAACATGCCGCAATCCAAGATACGCCGTTATCTCAAGCATGGCACCCTGCCCCAGCTCAGCGTTTTTGAAGCCGTCGCCCGGCTCGGCAGCTTCACGCGAGCGGCCGAGGAACTGCATATGGCGCAACCGACGGTCTCGGTGCAGATCAAGAAGCTCACTGAAACGATAGGCCTGCCGTTGTTCGAGCAGATCGGCAAACGCATTCATCTGACCGAAGCCGGACGTGAACTTATGGATGCTTGCCGGGAAATCTTCCACGTTCTGGTCAAGATCGAGGATAGATTCGCCAGCATCCGCGGCCTCGATGCCGGGCGGCTACGGCTCGCCGTCAGCACTACCGGCAGTTACTTCGCATCGCGCTTGCTGGCGGCATTTGTGCAGCAGCACCCGGGAATTGACGTTTCTCTGC
>JAYVME010000586.1:0-2774 GCA_043759115.1 Betaproteobacteria bacterium
GACCACGGATAACGCCGGACGCTACACGCTCTTCCTGCAGCCTGGATGAAGTAGCTGCCTGAAGACGAAAGAGTTTCTTTCGCATAACAATATCGATGTCGAGATCGTCGACGTGGTGAATCATCCCGGCGGACGGGAGCGCCTGCATGCATTAGGCGTGCGTCACATCCCGGTGCTCGCGCGCGGCTCGCAGTACGTGATGGGCCAAGTTATCGCCGACGTGGCGAAGTTTGTCGGTATTGCGAATTTTCGCGAGGTGAAGCTGCCGCCCGACGAACTCATGCGCAAATGGCTCACCGTGTTATCGGCGGGCCAGCGTTATATACGCCAGTATCCAGCCGCGCGGCTCGACGAGCGCTTGATCGATAACCGCGACCAGTCGACCCGCCACATGGGGTATCACGTGTTCCGGATCGGACATGCGTTTCTCGAAACCGCGGTAAATGGCGTCGAGGATTGGGTGACGGTATCAATGGCGATGCCGCCCACGGATATGCGCAGCGGAGACGATGTCGCCGCCTATGGCGAAACGGTCAAGAGCCGTTTAAGCGAGTGGTGGAAAGCGCAGACCGACAAATCATGCAGCGTTCAAGTCAAGACATTCACCGGCGCGCAGCCGCTGCGCGATTTTCTCGAACGGCAGACCTGGCATTCCGCGCAGCATGTGCGCCAGCTTGCCGCGGGGCTCGAAGGTATGGGTATCGAACCCAATGGCCGGTTGAGCGCCGACGATCTGGCAGGATTGCCGCTGCCGAAAGCTCTGTGGGAATGATTACTTGAAAATCGGATTTATAGGGCTGGGGCGCATGGGCCTGCCGATGGCGCAGCGGCTCATCGACGCCGGTCACGCGCTCACCGTCTACAACCGCAGCCAAAGTGCCGTGCAAAAGCTCGTCGCCAACGGCGCGCAGGCGGGGACGTCGCCCCAGGACGTCGCACAGCAGGTCGAAGTGCTGATCACGTGCTTGTTGACGCCGGCGCAGAGCGAAGCCATTTATCTCGGCGACAAAGGCGCAATTCATGGCGCGCGCAGCGGACAGATATTCATCGACACGGCGACCATTGACCCGATGACTACGCGGCGCATCGCCATGGCGCTTGCCGCGAAAGGGATTGCGCTGATCGACGCGCCGATTTCGGGCGGACCCAACGGTGCTGAAGCGGGCACGCTCAGCATTATGGCGGGAGGCGAGACGGCAGCCGTCGAAAAAGTGCGGCCCATCTTCGAAGTGCTCGGCAAGAAGATTTTCCACATGGGCGCGGTGGGCAGCGGCGTGTCCACCAAAATCTGCAATCAAATACTCACCGGCACCACGCACGCGCTGGTCGCCGAGGCCATGGTGCTCGGCACCAAGCTAGGCCTCGATCCGCAGCGCCTCTTTGATGTTCTCAAAGTGAGTTCCGGGCAAAGCAACTCGCTGGAGCGCGCAGTGCCGAATTACATCCTGCCGCGCAAGTTCGGCGCCGCTTATTCGGTCGAAGGCATCATCAAGGATCTTGAATGTGCGATTTCCGCAGCCAAGGCATACGGCGTGCGTCTGCTGCTGCCGACCATTGCGCAGCAGATGTACCAGGAGACTTGCGGCCTCGGCCACGGACAAAAAGACGTCGCGGCAGTGGTGTTGCCGATGGAAGCGATTGCGGGGGTCGAAGTCAAACCGAAATAGTCGTGCCGCGGCCGAGACCAATGTCTTAACTCGACACAAACCGAGAAACAAGGAGGACGGAATGAAGCATGCCAGATTTGCGATCGCGCTTTCTGTCGCGGTATGGGCCGGTGGGGCAGGCGCGCTCCGCGCTCAGGACTATCCGGTGAAGCCGGTGCGTCTCGTCGTGGGCTTCGCCGCCGGCGGCGCGAGCGATACCCTCGCCCGCATCGTCGCGCAAAACCTGACCGAAAGCTGGGGGCAGAACGTGGTGGTCGACAACCGCGCGGGAGCCGGCGGCACCATCGGCGCGGACATGGTGGTAAAGGCGCCGCCCGACGGATACACGATATTCGTCGGCGATTTCGGCCCCAGCGTGCTGGCAGGCAGCCTGTATGCGAAATTGCCCTACGACCCGTTCACCGGTTTCGCCCATGTCACGCAAATGGTGTCGTTTCCGCTCGTGTTGCTGGTGCCCGCCGCATCCCCGCTCAACGGAGTGAAAGACCTGATCGAGCAGGCGAAGTCGAAGCCTGAAGGGCTGCGCTACAGTTCGGCGGGAGTCGGCACATCGCCGCACATGTTTATCGAGCTGATCAATCTCATAGCGAATATCACCACGACCCCGATTCATTACAAAGGCGGTGCGCCGGCGCTTGTCGGGCTCGTTTCGGGGGAAGGGGATTTCAGCATGGTCTCGGTATCCACCGCGCTGGCGCAAATCTCCGCCGGGAAAATCCGCGCGATCGGGGTGACAAGCGCAAAACCGGTCGCGCGCCTGCCGAACGTGCCGCCCATCGGCAATACTCTGCACGGCTACGATGCGGTGTCTTTTTACGGACTGCATGCGCCGGCGCAAACGCCCCCGAAAATCGTGTCGAAACTGCAGCAGGAGGTGAGCAAGGTCATGCGTCGGCCGGAGGTCAAAGAGCGCTTTGACGGCATCGGCATGGACGTCGTTCCCGCCAACACGCCGCGGGAATTCACCACGTTCATGCGTCAGCAGATTGACACATGGACCAAAGTTGCCAAGACGGCCAATGTGCGCGCGGAATGAAGTCTGAGGTCCAGAGGATGATCCCATGCAAATCAGCAAACCCGCAATAGCGTTGTGCACCCTGGCTGCAG
>JAYVME010000587.1:0-2769 GCA_043759115.1 Betaproteobacteria bacterium
GTGATACGGAGTTCGCGTAACTGGTCGGGCTGGCGCTTGCTGGGCCGCATAATGTGCTATCTTTCCTGGGTATAAACGATGGAACAACCCATAATGTTACGGGTTGAAATTCAGCGTATCGGTTTAGCGTAACGAACTGCGGCGTATTTTACCCTTCGTCCCTCACATTTAACTCCCGACTGAAAAATATGATTTACAGCATGACCGGATTTGCCAGCGCGACGCGCGAACTCGCCACTGCCGCGTTGAGTGTCGAGTTGCGGTCGGTCAACCACCGCTACCTCGATCTGCAGTTCCGGCTGCCGGAGGATTTGCGCGCGCTCGAACCGGGGTTGCGCGAAGTGATCGCAGTGAAGCTGCAGCGCGGCAAAGTTGAATGCCGTGTCGGGATCAATGCGCTGTCCTCCGCGCCGAAATCGTTCGAGCTCAATGCCGAAGCTCTGAAGCAACTGCGCGTGCTAAGCGAGAAACTGCGCCTCGCGTGGCCCAGCGTGCCCGGCTTGACCGCCGCGGACATCCTGCGCTGGCCGGGCATGCTGGGGGCTGAAACCGTGTCGCTCGACGAAATGCGCGCCGCCTGCAACGAAGCGCTGCACGAGGTGCTCGACGAATTCACCGCGTCGCGCGCGCGCGAAGGCGAAAAGCTCAAAGCCGTGCTGCTCGAACGCGTGACGACCATGGAAGAACGCGTGGCGACCGTGGCGCCGCGCATGCCCGAAGTTCTGACGGCCTTTCGCGAAAAACTGGCGCGCCGCCTGCACGAGGCGATGGCGTTGAGCGACGACGAGCGCATACGCCAGGAAATCACGCTTTTCGCCAACCGCATCGACGTCGACGAAGAACTGTCGCGGCTCACCACGCACTTCAGTGAAATCAGGCGCATCCTCGACGCCGGCGGCGCGGTCGGCAAGCGGCTCGACTTCATGATGCAGGAACTAAACCGCGAGGCCAACACGCTCGGCTCCAAATCGGTCGACACCGAGGTCACCCGGGTGGCGCTCGATTTGAAGCTCCTGATCGAGCAGATGCGCGAACAAATCCAGAACATCGAGTGAGCGGTGAGCCGTGAGCAGTGAGCGGTTAAGTCAAAAACACCGTCGCGGACAGGACGACGCTCGTTCGCACCGCTTACCGCTTACCGTTTACCGCTTGCCAATTCAACCATGACCGGAAATCTCTTCATCGTCTGCGCGCCGTCCGGGGCCGGCAAGACCAGCCTGGTCGCGGAGCTTTTGAAAGTCGATCCCGGAGTCAGGCTGTCGGTGTCGTTCACCACGCGCAATCCGCGCCCGGGCGAAGTCGACGGCCACGATTACCACTTTGTCACCCGGCAGAAGTTCGAAGAAATGGCGACGACGGGAGCGTTTCTCGAAAGCGCGCTCGTGCATGGCAACTACTACGGGACTTCGCAACCCTGGATTAATGCCCAGCGCGCCGCCGGCGCCGATATCCTGCTCGAAATCGACTGGCAGGGCGCGGCCCAGGTGCGCAAGGTGATTCCGGAGGCGATCGGCATCTTCATCGTGCCGCCGTCGTTCGAAACGCTGGTTAACCGGCTTAACGCGCGCGCGCAGGACCCGCCGGACGTCATCAATCGCAGGCTGACCGCGGCGCGCGAGGAAATCAGCCACGTCGGCGAGTTTAAGTATGTTATTATTAACGATAAATTCGACGCGGCGGCCCTTGACTTGATCAGCATCGTCCGCGCTCGGCGCCTCCTGGCATCCAGCCAGCTGGCGCGCCACAGCGACCTCATTAACCGTATGACATAAGGAATTCAACCATGGCACGCATCACTGTAGACGACTGTCTGAAAATCATACCGAACCGCTTCGAGCTCACCCTCGCCGCCACGTATCGCGCGCGCCAGATCGCCAACGGCGCAACGCCGATGGTGGACGCCAACCGCGACAAGGCGACCGTCATCGCCTTGCGCGAACTCGCCGGCGGGCACTACGGTCTCGACATCCTCAACAAGACCCCGACGTAACTCAGGGTCGCAGACGAGGATCGCGGGATGAAGGATGGGGGACCGGCACCACGCGCGATATGAACTGATGCTCCTCCTCCCACCTTAACCCCGCCCTCTTCCGGCGCCATGCCCGAAGCCGCCACGCTCTTCAAGGAATGGTCCGGTTACCTCAAGCCGGAAGACCTAACGCGGATCGAAACCGCGTACCACTTCAGCGAAGCCGCCCATAGCGGCCAGTTCCGCGCCTCGGGCGATCCGTACATCTCGCATCCGCTGGCGGTCGCCAATATACTGGCCCAGCTGCACCTCGACTCGCAGGCGCTCTCCGCGGCGCTTTTGCATGACGTGATGGAAGACACCGCCGTCACCAAGGCGGAAATCAGCAAAAAATTCGGCAAACCGGTCGCCGACCTCGTCGACGGCGTGTCCAAGCTGGACCGCATCGAATTCGAAACCCACGAAGAAGCGCAGGCCGAGAATTTCCGAAAAATGCTGCTGGCGATGGCGCGCGATGTGCGCGTCATACTCATCAAGCTCGCCGACCGCCTGCACAACATGCGCACGCTTGACGCGGTGCCGTCCGCCAAAAGAAAACGCGTCGCGCGCGAAACGCTCGAAATCTATGCGCCCATCGCCAACCGCCTCGGATTGAACAGCATCTACCAGGAACTCGAAGACCTCGCCTTCAGCTATCTCTACCCGGCGCGCAACCGCGTGCTGTCGAAGGCGTTGAAAAGCGCGCGCGGCAACCGCCGCGAAGTCGTCGGCAAGGTGGAAGACGCGATCAACAAGCGGCT
>JAYVME010000588.1:0-2769 GCA_043759115.1 Betaproteobacteria bacterium
CGCGCGATGCCGCGGGTGATGAACACAATACGCGAAGCGCGTTCCGCATCCGGCCACGCGGGCAGCGGCACGGGTTCGTGCACGATGCGCTGCACGGCATGCACCGCGACCGGTTCGCCCTCGACATTGAACACACCCTTGACGCGCAACAGGTCGCGCCCCTTCAGGCCCGCGAGCAGATCGAGCCACAATACGAGCCCCGCGCGCGTGACCGGCGCCGTGTGGCGGATGGAAAAGCTTTGCACGTTGCCGGTGTGGGCGACAAATCCGCCGCGCGCGGCCTTCCCCTCCCGCAGCCACTCTTTGACGTCACCGCGGCCTTGCGCAATATCGAAATACTCCACGCCGAACAGGCCGCGCGGATCAGTGGTGCGTGGATCGACGTTGAGGCGCGGCGCATCTGCATTGAATTCGTCGAGGCTCAGCGTCAACGCCGCGAGCGATGCCGCGCCGGCGAGATCTGTTTTGCTGATGAGTATCCTGTCGGCCACCGCCACCTGCCGGCGCGATTCGCGAAAATCCTGCAATTGTTCGGGGGCATTGACCGCGTCGACCAGCGTCACCACGGAATGCAGCGCGAAATACCGCGGAATGTCCGGATGCGCCGCCAGCACTTCGAGGATGGGAATCGGATCGGCCAGCCCCGTTGTCTCGACCAGCACGCGGCGAAACACCGGCACGCCATCGACGCCGCGCCGTTGCAGCAGGTCCACCAGCGTCCCGACCAGTTCCCCCTGCACGGTGCAGCACACGCAGCCGCTTTCCAGCACGAACATGTTTTCGCGTGGTGTCGCCACCAGCAGATGATCGATGCTGATGGCGCCGAATTCGTTGATGATGACGGCGCTGTCCGCAAACGCGGGGTCGGCGAGTACGCGGTTGAGCAGCGTGGTCTTGCCGCTGCCGAGAAAGCCGGTGAAGATCGTGACCGGGATTTTTGTCGTTGGATTCATGGAGAAAGTGAGCGCGCCGCGGGCACCGCCGCGAAGCTAACGAGGCCTTCGCGCTCATACTACCAAATCCGGCGCCGGATGGTTGACAGCGCGGGGCACCGCCGCTAACGTTCGACGTTCGGTAAAAACAAACTCAAGGAGCGAGCACAGCATGGCGGCGAAAAAAGAGTGGTGGAAGCCGGAACCCGCGTGGCCCACCCCCGAGAACAAGGGCAAAGACGTTGTAATCACCGGCGCGAAACTGATCGATGGCAACGGCGGGCCGGTCACCGACAACCCCGTCATCGTGATCAAGGGCGAGCGCATCGTCGCGGTCGGCGTTAAAGACAAGGCGACCATACCGCCGGACGCCGAAATCATCGACGCCGCCGGCTGCACGCTGATGCCCGGCATGATGGACTGCCACATCCACACCGCGATGTTCAATTGCATGACGTTCCACAACCACCGCGTCGCGCAATGGGAAGTCACGCCGCAATTGCAGCAGATGTACGCGCTATTCCACGCGCAGAACTGCTTCGACATGGGTTTCACGACGCTGCGCGATCTGGGCATGAACTCGAGCCGCGGCCTCTTCACGCAGGAATTGTGCGCGGTGCGCGACTCGATCAATGCCGGCATCCTCGAAGGGCCGCGCATGCTGATCGGCGGCTTTACCACCATCACTGGTTCGCATCTCGATTTGATCCAGCCGCGCGCGATGCCGCGCTCCGGCTTCAACAACGGCGACGGCCCCTATGAACTGCGCAAGCTCGCGCGCACCAACCTTCTGTGGGGCTGCGACGTCATCAAGACCTGTGCGTCCGGCGGCGGCGGCACCGACAAGGAAGAGCCGGACATCATCAACATGACGCAGGAAGAAGTCGACGCCATCTGCGACGAGGCGCACGCCTTCCACAAAACCGCGGCCGTGCATTGCTTCACCACCAACGCGCAACGCATGGCGATCAAGGCCGGCGCCGACACCATCGAGCACATGGTGTTCTCGGACGATGAAACAATCGGCATGATCAAGGACGCCGGCATCCCCGTGACGCCGACACTCGCTCACCGCACCGATCACGCGATCCAGTTGCGCCGCGAACTCGGCACCGCGGAATTCGTGCTGACCAAGCTGAAGAAGCTGCAACCGCATTGCTACACCACGTTTCAAAAAATGTACAAGGCCGGCATCAAGATCGCGATGGGCACCGACATGGGCTTTGAGCCGCATTTCGGCACCAACTCGTGGGAACTCGAAGTCTACGTCGCGCTCGGCATGACGCCGATGCATGCGATCCAGACCGCCACCAAGAACGCCGCCGAAGCGATCAAGCTGGGGCGCGACCTCGGCACCATCGAGGCCGGCAAGTACGCGGACATCGTCGCGGTCAACGGCGATCCGATTGCCGACATTCGCATACTCCAGGAAAAGAAAGCCATCTACATGGTGATGAAGGAAGGCAAGGTCTACGCCGACCGCCGTCCCGGCAAGAGCAAGAATGTAGTGCCGGTGGAGAGCTGGAAGAAAATCGACTACTTATAAGAAACGGATAAACGAACATGGCAATGCAAAAAACCAAGACCGCCGGCGCAATCCGGGCCGGCAACGGCAAATATCATTTCCGCGTCGCGAAACTTAAAAAAGTCGATGCGGGCACCGGTTACTCGACTTCCCACGGCGGTGTTGTCGAAGGCGCGCGCATGCTGTTCGGCTACATCCACAAACCGCGCGGCACCGGCTCGCGCATGCACAGCCACCCGAACGAGCAGTTCAATTACGTGGTCAAGGGCACGCTCAAGGGCTCGGTGAATGGGAAGCGCGTGCTGGCACCCG
>JAYVME010000589.1:0-14353 GCA_043759115.1 Betaproteobacteria bacterium
CGCGCGCCGCGGATCGCCCGCGCCCGACAGCACGGCCCAGCTTTGCGCGATGGCGTCGATCTGGCATTCGGCATTGCCCGCCGACCCGAGCGGCGT
Organism: Betaproteobacteria bacterium; assembly: GCA_043759115.1. Lineage (GTDB taxonomy): Bacteria > Pseudomonadota > Gammaproteobacteria > Burkholderiales > SG8-41 > PALSA-1004. Next base: position 97 of record JAYVME010000589.1, read on the forward strand.
GCCGTCGTCGAAGTAGGCGCGGCGGTACCACTCGCCATCCCAGCCGTTGCGCTCGATATTTTGCCGCAGCTGCGCCGCCTCGCGTTGGCAGCGTTCCGCGAACGGCGTGTCGTTGCGCATGCGCGCGAGGGTGGTGAATCGCATCAACACCTCGTACAGAAAAAACGCCAGCCAGATGCTCTCGCCCTTGCCGCCGGCACCCACCAGGTTCATGCCGTCGTTCCAGTCGCCCGAGCCCATCAGCGGCAGGCCGTGTTCGCCGAAGTTGAGTCCGTGCAGGATCGCGCGCGCGCCATGGTCATACAGGCTGGCCGACTCATTCGCGCGGCCGGGCAAATCATAGTACGAGTCCTCTTCCGGGTTCAGCGGCCGGCCGTCGAGGAAGTAGATCGATTCGTCGAGCACTCCGCTGTCACCCGTGGTGAGCACATAGCGGCAGATCGCCAGCGGCAGCCACAGGTAGTCGTCCGAACAATGCGTGCGCACGCCGCGGTCCGACGTCGGATGCCACCAATGCTGCACATCGCCTTCGCGGAATTGATGGGCGGCACAACGCAGCAGATGCTCGCGCACGAGGGCGGGCTCGGCATGGATGAGCGCCATCACGTCCTGCAACTGGTCGCGAAAACCGAAGGCGCCGCCCGATTGATAGAATCCGCTGCGCGCCCACAGGCGGCACGCCAGCGTTTGATAGACGAGCCAGCCGTTGGTCAGCACGTTGAGCGACGGGTCCGGCGTCTCCACCTGCACCGCGTCCAGCGTCCGCTCCCAGTATCGCCGCACTTTTTCAAATGCGCCGCGCGCCGCCGTAGCGCCGCGGGTACGTTGGACCAGTGTGCGCGTCTCGACGGCGTTGCGCCCGGCGCCGAGGCGGAAGACCAACTCGCGCTCCCGGCCGTCGGCGAGTTCGAATGTAACCTGGATTGCGGCGCAGGGATCCAACGCCGCGCCGACCTTGTTAGACAACCGCGAGCGCGCCATCGCGGCCGGATTCTCGAGCGTACCGTTGCGTCCGAGGAACTCGGCGCGGTCGCCGGTGTAAGTCCGGTTGGGATCGTCAATATCGAAAAATGCGGTGCGCCCGGCGAATTCCGTGTTGTATGCGTTGCGCGCGTAAAGCGCGCCGCTCGCGGGGTCAATTTCGGTGACCACGTGCAGCGCGGATTTCGGCCGCAGGTCGCCGAGCACCCATTCCACATAGCCGGTCGCCGAGAGCCGGCGCGTATGGCCGGATTCGTTGCGCACTTTCAATACCGAAAATTTGACCGCTGCCTCGAGGTCCACGTACACGCGCAGCGCGGTGACGATGCCGCCCTCCGTGTGCTCGAACACGCTGTAGCCGAAGCCATGCCGCGTGACGTACGGCGTGGCGCCGCGGCAGGGCAGCGGCGCGGGAGACCAGAAGTGCCCGCTTTCCTCGTCGCGCAGATAAAACGCTTCGCCGCCGGCGTCGCTGACGGCGTCATTGCGCCACGGCGTGAGGCGAAACTCGTGGGCGTTCTCGCTCCAGGTGTAGGCGAGGCCGCTGTCCGAAATGACGGTTCCAAATTGCGGATTGGCCAGCACATTGACCCACGGCGCCGGGGTTACATGTCCATGCGCGGTCGTAATCACGTACTCGCGGCCGCACGGGGTGAAACCGCCGAGCCCGTTGTAGAAGAGTAAATCGGAACGCGGCAGCGCCATCGGCGCCGGAAGTTCGGCGCGATGGATGCGAGTCGGCGCAAAGCGCGGCGTATTCAAATGCGGCGCGCGCCCTTCCTGCTGGCCGCGGCGAGTGATCTGGTCAGCCAGCGCGCCGCGCTGGTCGGTGATAATGATGCGCGCGACGGCCTGCAACAGAATACGGTCCTCGTCTGATATCTGCTCCGCGCGCCGCACGAAGATGCCGCCGGGCCGGTCCATCACGTGCGCTTCGACGCCCGCGGCAATCAGCCCCATGATCTGCTCCTGCAGTAGCTGGCGGTAACCCGCGTGGTCCTCGTTCCAGATCACCAGATCGACCGCGAGTCCTTTCAGGCGCCAGTAGGCGTGCGCCTGCACGACCTGGCGCACCAGATCGATATGCGCAAGGTCGCCGATTTGCAGCAGCACGATAGGCAGATCGCCGGAAATGGCATAGCCCCACAGGCCCGATTGGCCGCGGCGATTCCTGCCGAGCACGTCGGCGTCCGCGCGCAGCGCGCCATTCGCATAGATGACCGAACTGGCCAGCCGGCCGTAGAGCTGCGCGTCGGCTTCGCTGGCATTGATTTGCCGCAGCGTCACCCAGCCGTGCGTGGACGCCAGATCGAAGACGCGATTCGCGAGCCGCCGGTCCTGGTATTTACCGATGAGGCTCAAGGCGGCATCGCGGGTGTCGCCGATGCCCGTAACCATGTCTATCGTCGCCGCTTGTTCCGGCTCGAGCGTGATGCGATAGCGAATCGCTACCACCGGATCGAGCACCGAGCCCGCGGTGCCCGAGAGCGCGGCGGAGTCACTCATCGCCTGGGGTGCGGCGACGGTGCGTCCGCGGCCAATGAAGCGCATGCGATCGGTTTCGTACGAAATCTCGTCGACGTCCGTGCCGTGCGCGGCCATCAGGTGAAACATCCACGGCGCGTGTTCCCCGAGCGAGCGCGGCCGGCGCGTGCACAGGATCGCCTTGTGCTCCGCTACGATCTCGGTTTGCACAAACAGATTGCTGAATGCCGGATGCGTCGCATCGGCGGCGGGCGCCGCCAGCACGACTTCCGCATAACTCGTCAGATCCAGCGTGCGGCGGGTGCGCGCGCGGTTGACGATGTGCACCCGGCGCAGCTCGATGTCGTCTTCCGGCGACACGACGATTTCGGTATGCGTATCGTAGTCGAGGTCGCGGCGGCGGAATTCCGCGCGGTCTTCCGAGAAGATGGCTTCGTAATTGTCCGCGCGTTTGAGCGTCGGTTGATGCGCGGTCGACCAGAATATGCCGCTCGCCGCGTCGCGGATGTAACAGAATGCGCCCCAGTTGTCGCAGGTGCTGTCTTCATGCCAGCGCGTGACCGCGAGGTCTTTCCAGCGGCTGTAGCCGCCGCCCGCGTTCGTGACCATCACGTGGTAGCGGCCATTCGACAACAAATGCACTTCCGGTACCGGCGTGTTGGGAGTCCGCAGCACGCGCACCGGCATGTCGGAGGCGCTTTCAGTGGCGCGTATCGCGGAGAACTCGGCGGCGTGAACATGAAACGCCGCGGCTTTGGGCACCCGTTCCTGCAACAACAAGGTGGTCGCCTGGATCTGCGGGTCGGATTCGAACCGCTTCTGCATCGGGCGGTCGAGCAGCTGATAGGCGAGGGCGAGCAGGCTCATGCCCTGGTGATGGGCCATGAACGAGCGCACCACGGCGCTCGCCTGTCCGCGCGGCAGACGCAACGGCGTATAGTCGACCGCTTCATATAAGCCGAATTTCCCGGCCAGACCTTCGTCCGCGAGCCGCTGCAGATTCGCGCACGCCGCCTCGGGCGCGACCATCAGCGCGAGCGCCGAGGCATACGGTGCGATGACCAGGTCCTCGGCGAGACCGCGCTTGAGTCCCAGCCCCGGCACGCCGAACGCGCGATATTGATAGTTAAGCGCGACGTCGACCGTGTTGTAGCCGCATTCCGACATGCCCCACGCGACGCCGCGTTGCTTCCCGTACGCGATCTGTCTGGCCACTGCCACCGCATAGGTTTCATCAAGCAGCGTGTTTTCATACGTCGGCATGACCAAGAGCGGCATCAGGTACTCGAACATCGAACCGCTCCACGACAGCAGTATTGGCGCGCCGCCGGTGGTCGTCAGCAGGCGCCCCAGGGCAAACCAGCTCTCCTGCGGCAGCTGGCCCTGCGCGATCGCGATAAATGTGGTCAGGCGTGCTTCCGACGCAAGCAGATCGTAGTAGCTCGTGTCCTGCCGGCGATCGGCGACGTTGTAGCCGATCGCAAGCAGATGGCGCGCCTCGTTGTAAAGGAAGCCATACTCCATTTGCGCAAGCCCGCCCGCTTGCAGCGCCAGGCGTTCAATTTCGGCAATGCGCGCTTGAGCGCGGCCGCCTGCCGTCGCTATCTGTTGCCGCAGCCCCGCGAGCCACTCGCGTTCCTCGTGCGTGGCGGTGGCGCCTGCCGGCTGCTCGAAGACGGGCAACCCGGTGGTTTCGAAATTTGCCAGTTCGCGCAGCGTTGGAATGACGACGCCGTCGAGCGATACCTTGAGTCTGCCCGGCGCGGCCGGCAACGCGAGCCATGGCGTCAGCGCGGTGAGTTCATCGAGAGCGCTACGGCACTGCCGCGTCAGCGTCTCTGCCCACCATTTCGCGTCAGGCGCGGACACGGCGGTGGCGGCGTCGTTCTCAAGGCGGCGGCTGACTTCGTCGGCGGCATTCGAAAGCCGCGTCAGCCAGCTATGCGCCGCGACGATCGTGGCGGGCCGGGAATCGAAGGCGGAATCGATATCCCTTTGCAGATGGGTGAGCTGGGTGGTAACGGCCGGCGGCAGATTTTTCGCGGCGTCGGCGAGGATCCTGAGCGTGTCGCCCAGTCCCTCGAATAACCGGCTGGCGACGATGGCCTGATCAGGCAGTGCCAGCAGACCCGGCCGCAGCGTCAGCAAATGCGCCGCGAGATTGCCGCTGTCCACCGACGAGATATACAGCGGCGGCAGCGGGTGCAGTGACTGCGTGTCGTACCAGTTATAGAAGTGGCCCTGGTTGCGTTCCAGCGTCGCCATGGTGGCGAGAGTGTTTGCCGTGCGCTCAATTAACTCGCCGGCCTGTAGGTAGCCGAAGTCGTAAGCGGACAGATTGGCGAGCAGCGCAAGACCCATGTTGGTAGGCGAAGTGCGGTGGGCGACGACCGGCACCGGGTGCTCCTGAAAGTTGTCCGGCGGCAGCCAGTGGTCTTCGGGCCCGACGTAGGTCTCGAAGAACGCCCACGTCTGGCGGGCGAGTTTGCGCAGGAAGATCGTTTGCTCGCCGCTTAGTTTCGCCACGCGGCGGGGCAGCGGCCGGCTGATCCACCACGTGATGGCGGGCGACAGGAACCACAGGACAAGCAGCGGTCCGGCGACCGCCAGCGCGCCCGGTTTGTTTGCCGCCAGCAGCGCCGTTACGGCAATCGCCAGCACAGGCGCCATCCACATCGAGCGGTGCGCGGCGAAGAGACTCGCGCGATCGTGACGTTCACCCTCGTGGGTTGCGTCGTTCGACGCGCTCCATTCGAGCAGCCGCTTGCGGGTTATCCATATGCGCCAGTTGGTGCGCGCGATCGCGTCGAGACTGAACCACGTTTCATAGGGCAGGCAGGCCACGGTCAGGGTCGCCTGCGCGAGGTGCCGGCCGGCGGCCTCGATGGCCGCCACGATATGCTGGCGAGCCAGTATTTCATCGGGTTTGCGGAACAACTCGAGCAGCCACGCGCTGACGGCGGGAATCACGATGATGCCGATCACCACTAGCGTCCAGAAGCCCGGTTGCGACGAAAAAATCCAGCCCAGCATCAACAGCAGCGTCAACGCGGCGGGTACGAGGCTGCGCCGCAGATTGTCGAAAATCTTCCATTGGGAGATCCCGGAGAGCAGATTCCTGTGGCGGCTGGCGCCGGCGCCGGGTACGCGCGCCAGCAGCCAGGAAGCGATTTGCCAGTCGCCGCGTATCCAGCGATGGCGGCGCGCAACGTCCGCGCTGTAGCGGGCCGGGTATTCCTCGTACAACTCGACATCGCTCAACAGGGCGGCGCGCGCGTAACAGCCTTCCAGCAGATCGTGGCTGAGTATGCGGTTCTCGGGAAAGCGCTCCTTCAGCGCCAGCTCGAACGCATCCACGTCATAGATCCCTTTGCCGATGAAGGAGCCTTCGCCGAACACATCCTGGTAAACATCGGAGACGGCGCGCGTATACGGATCGATGCCGGGCTCGGCGCCGAAAAGCCGCGCGTAGCGCGACCGGTTGGAGCCCGGCAGGCTTACGGCGACGCGGGGTTGCAGGATGCCGTAGCCCTCGATCACGCGCCGGCCGGCGGCGCCCGCCGTGGTCTGGTTGAAGCGCGGATGATTCAGCGGGTGCGCCATCGTGCCCACGAACTGGCGCGCCGCATCGCGCGGCAATTGCGTGTCGGTGTCCAGCGTGATCACGTATTTCACGCTTGATAACACGTGAGTCGTGCCCACCACCAGCGCGAAGTTGTCCGGTCCGCCGCGCAGCAGCGCGTTCAAATCCGCGAGCTTGCCGCGCTTGCGCTCGTAACCCATCCACACCCGCTCCTGCGCATTCCAGCGGCGCGCGCGATGGAACAGGAAGAAGGGATCGCCGTCGGCAGGTTCTTCCCCGCGCCGGTACTTTATATTCAGCTCTTCGATGCGCGCCCGCGCGAGTGCCAGCAGCAGCGCGTCCGCCGGCTGTGTTTCTTCCGGCGCATCCTGAAAATCAGTCACCAGTCCGAAGTGCAGTCGGGTGTCGCGGTTGGCGAGAAACCGGACTTCGAGCGCCTCGATCAGATCTTCCACGCCCGGCGCGTGCGTGAGCAACGTGGGGACCACCGTCAGGGTGCGGCAGTGCGGCGGGATGCCGGTTGAAAAATCCAGCCGCGGCAGCGGGTGCGGTGTCGCCAGCAATGTCGCCAGCCAATTCACCAGCGCGACCGCCAGGTGGCTCGTGCACAACGCGGCGACGATGCCGCCGGCGGCCAGCAGCCAGCCGTGTAGTCCGCCGGCGCGTGCCGTGGCCAGCAAGCCCCACGTAAAAATAACGGTCAGCAGCGCGATGCTTCCCACATACAGCGGCAGCGGAAAGCGGCGGCTCGCTTTGCGCGCTGCCGCCGGCGCGGACCAGCGTACTTCCGCCGCTTGCTCGAGTTGCGGCAGCCCCTTGTCTATCAGGTAGTAGCCGACGTGTGCACCGCCCGCGTGCGCCAATTGAATCGCTTTGCGCGCGACGTCGCCTTCCGACAGACGGCTTTTTTTTGCAATTTCCTCGACGGCGTGCCGGTAGCTGTCGCGCGTGGCGAAATCCATCGCGGCGTAGACCCCGACCGGATCTTCCTGCAGCTTTTGCTCGACGACGCTCATCGATTCGACAAACTTGCGCCAGTCCATCGCGCCCAGAAACCGCAGGCTGCCGATACTATTGCTGATGGAGACCTGGCTGGCCGCCTGACTTTGGGTTTCCATCTGGACGAGCTGCTCGATCGTCGCGCCCTCTTCGGCAAGCCGTTGCTCGATCCACGTCAGCGGCAACGCCAGCGCCGGGCTTTGGCCCTGCAAACGACGCGCGAGTTCGGCGACAAACGGGCTCACCATCGGTGGCGTCGAGCGCGCCATGTCCGCAATCACGAGTATCAGGCTCTTGGGGTCGGTCTCGGCGACTTCCATCATGCGGTCGGCCCAGTTATCGGCGAGGTCGCGGTTGACCGCGCCGGCGGCGATGCGCGCTGCGACGCGGCGCAAATTCTCGATCAGCGCCAGGCGCAGCATAATGGGGATCGCCCACAATTCACCCAGCTTCAAGGCGGTGGTTTTCTGATACGCGGCCACGTAGCGATCAAGACTTTCGGGATCGACGCGTCCGTCGCCGTGCGAGATTGCTTCCAGCGCGATGTCGTAGACGCGCGGAAATCCGGCCGCCGGACCTTGCGCGAGGCGCGGCAGTTCGCCGCTGTAGCGTTTGGGCAGATGGCGCCTGGCCATGCGTATCTGCTCTGCAATCAGATAAAAATTGTCGAGCAGCCAGTCCCCGGCCGGAGTGATGCGGCGATTTGCCTTCACCGCGGCGCCGAGCAGGCTGCAGGCGCGCAGCAGGACGCCCTCGTTCTCGGCCAACCGCGCGAGCAGCCGGTCGGGCGTGCGCCCGACGCGCAGGCGATGCGTGTCCGCCAGGTCTTTGCCGTGCTGCTCCATCTGGTCGGTGCTGAACAATTCCGCCCGCAGCGGAGGTTCGTCGCGAGTGGACTGACGCGTCGCGTGCTTGCCGTGCAGGCGCGCCGCCAGGTGGCGCAGCGTGGCGCGAATACTGTCACCGCTCAATTTCAATTTTCAGGTTTCCTTCTCCGCCGTTTATCGGCGGTTTCATGATTGTTGGTTTTTCTAGCTGAGCACGTGCTTGAGATATTGACCCGTATAGCTCGCATTGTTCCTGGCCACGGCCTCTGGCGCGCCTTCCGCGATTACGCGCCCGCCGCCGTCGCCGCCTTCGGGGCCGAGGTCGATGATCCAGTCGGCGGTCTTGATGACGTCCAGATTATGCTCGATGACAACCACGGTGTTGCCATGATCGCGCAGCCGGTGCAGCACGCGCAGCAAGAGATCGATATCGTGGAAATGCAGGCCGGTGGTCGGCTCGTCGAGCACGTAGAGTGTGCGGCCGGTGTCGCGTTTTGAGAGTTCAAGCGACAACTTCACGCGCTGCGCTTCGCCGCCGGACAGGGTGGTCGCGCTCTGGCCGAGCGTGATGTAACCGAGACCCACGTCAAGCAGCGTATGCAGTTTGCGCGCGACGATAGGCACGGCGCCGAAAAATTCCGCCGCGTGCTCGACCGTCATCGCCAGTACTTGCGTGATGCTTTTGCCCTTGTATTGCACTTCGAGCGTCTCGCGGTTGTAGCGCTGGCCGTGGCACACGTCGCACGGCACGTAGATATCGGGCAGAAAATGCATCTCCACCTTGATGACACCGTCGCCCTGGCAGGCTTCGCAGCGCCCGCCTTTGACGTTGAACGAAAAGCGCCCCGGCCCGTAGCCGCGTTCGCGCGCCATCGGCACCCCGGCGAATAGTTCGCGGATCGGCGTAAAGAGACCGGTGTAGGTGGCGGGGTTGGAACGCGGCGTGCGGCCGATCGGGCTTTGATCGACATTGACGACCTTGTCGAAATGCTCGAGCCCGTTGATTGCCGTGTGCGGGGCCGGTTCCGCGGTGCCGCCGTAGAGATGGCGCGCGGCGGCGCTGTACAGCGTGTCGTTGATGAGCGTCGATTTGCCGGAACCCGAGACGCCGGTGATGCAGACGAAGAGGCCGACCGGCACTTTGACCGCGACGTCCTTCAAATTGTTGCCGCGCGCGCCCGCGATGCTCAGCATGCGCTTGGCGTCGGGTTTGTGACGCAGTCCGGGCACTTCGATGCGGCGGCGGCCGGTCAGGTACTGGCCGGTCAGCGATTCGGCGTTGTTGCGGATGTCGTCCGGCGTGCCTTGCGCGATGATGCGTCCGCCGTGCTCGCCGGCGCCGAGCCCGATGTCGACGACGTGGTCGGCGTTTTCAATGGCGTCCTGGTCGTGTTCGACGACGATGACGGTGTTGCCGATGTCGCGCAGACGCTTCAACGTATCCAGGAGGCGCGCGTTGTCGCGCTGGTGCAGCCCGATCGACGGTTCGTCGAGCACGTACATGACACCCGTGAGTCCGGAGCCGATCTGGCTCGCGAGCCGGATCCTTTGCGCTTCGCCGCCCGACAGCGTGTCGGCGGAGCGGTCGAGCGACAGATAGTCGAGACCGACATCGTTCAGGAAGGTGATGCGGTTGATGATTTCCTTGACGATGCGGTCGGCGATTGCGAGCTTCTTGCCAGCGAGTTCGACGGTCGCGAAAAACTGCAGCGCGTGCTTGAGCGATAGCGCGCTGATTTCGTAAATCGCCTTGCCGGCGACGTGCACGTTGCGCGCCTCGCGCCGCAAGCGCGTGCCCGCGCACTCGGGGCACACCTGCGTATTTAAATATTTGGCGAGTTCCTCGCGCACGGCCAACGAGTCCGTTTCGCGGTAGCGGCGTTCGAGGTTCGGGATGATGCCTTCGAAGGTGTGTTCGCGCGGCACTTTGTTGCCGCGCTCTCCGATGTAGACGAATTTTATCTTGTCGCTGCCCGAGCCGTGCAGCACCGCGGTTTGCACCGCCGCCGGCAGTTTCTCGAACTCGGTGTCCAGATCGAAGTCGTAGTGCAGCGCCAGGCATTGCAGCAACTGGAAGTAGAACTGGTTGCGCTTGTCCCAGCCGCGCACGGCGCCCGCGCCGAGCGACAAATGCGGATAGGCGACGACGCGTTTCGGATCGAAGAAGCTGATGTGGCCCAGGCCGTCGCAGCGCGGGCACGCACCCATCGGGTTGTTGAACGAAAAGAGCCGCGGCTCCAGTTCGGGCAGCGAGTAGGTGCAGATCGGGCACGCGAATTTGGCGGAGAAGAGATGTTCCTTCCCGCTGTCCATTTCGACCGCGAGAGCGCGCCCATCCGAGTGGCGCAACGCGGTCTCGAACGATTCGGCGAGCCGTTGCTTCAATTCCGCGCGCACCTTCAAACGGTCCACCACGACCTCGACCGTATGCTTGATGTTTTTCTTGAGTTTGGGCAGATCGTCGATTTCGTGCACCTTGCCGTCGATGCGCACGCGCACGAAGCCCTGCGCGCGCAGCTCGTCGAAGAGATCGACCTGCTCGCCCTTGCGGCCGACGATGAGCGGCGACAGAATCATCAGCCGCGTGTCCTCGGGCAGCAGCAACACGTGGTCGACCATCTGCGACACGCTTTGCGCCTCCAGCACGATGTTGTGCTCGGGACAGTGCGGGTCGCCGACGCGCGCGAACAGCAGGCGCAGGTAGTCGTGGATTTCGGTGACGGTGCCGACGGTCGAACGCGGGTTGTGGCTGGTCGCCTTCTGCTCGATCGAGATCGCCGGCGACAGGCCCTCGATCAGATCGACGTCGGGCTTTTCCATCAACTGCAGGAACTGGCGCGCGTACGTCGACAGCGATTCGACATAGCGGCGCTGGCCTTCGGCGTAGAGCGTGTCGAAGGCGAGTGAGGATTTGCCCGAACCCGACAAGCCGGTGATCACGATCAGCCGGTTGCGCGGCAGATCGAGATTGATGTTCTTAAGATTGTGCGTGCGCGCGCCGCGAATGCGGATCAGTCCGGCGTTTTTGGCGGACGCACCGGGCTCCGGAGTTTGCAGCCGGACGACGGCAGGTCTGTGAGTAGGCAAGTGGGCTGGCCGCTGAGCTAAACCTGCTACTATACCGAACTTTTGCGCCCTTCCCCAAGCCGTATTTCATGATTTCTCCCGGTAATCGTATGAGCGCCACCGAATTGCGCGCGAGCATCAGTCTCGCCGGCATTTTCGGGCTGCGCATGCTGGGCATGTTCGTGATCCTGCCGGTATTCGCGATTTACGCCGAACACCTGAAGGGCGGCAACAACCTGACGCTGGTCGGGTTCGCGCTCGGCGCCTACGGACTTACGCAGGCGGTTCTGCAAATCCCGTTCGGCTGGCTGTCGGACCGTTACGGCCGCAAGCCCGTCATCTACTTCGGCCTCGCGGTATTTGCGCTCGGCAGTTTCGTGGCGGCGGTGGCGGACGACATTTACATCGTAATCCTCGGCCGCGTGCTGCAGGGGGCGGGCGCGATCTCGGCTGCGGTGATCGCGTTAGTCGCCGACTTGACGCGCGAAGAACACCGCACCAAGGCGATGGCCCTGATCGGCTCCACGATCGGACTCACGTTCGCGGTGTCGCTGGTGGCGAGCCCGTGGCTCAACCACATTATCGGGGTGCCGGGCATCTTCGCGATGACCGGTGTGCTGTCAATACTGGCGATGGCGGTCGTGTATGCCGTAATTCCGGACCCGCCGGCACCCGACCCGCAACACGCGGCGCGGCCGGCGCCGCGTTTTAGCGAGGTATTGCGCGATCCGCAGCTTGCGCGCATCAACTTCGGCATCCTCGCGCTGCATGCCGTGCTGATGGCATTATTCATCGTCGTGCCGCTGTCGCTGCGCGACGCCGGGCTCGCCGTCGATCAGCACTGGCATATCTATCTGCCCGTCATGCTCGGCTCGTTCGTGCTGATGCTGCCGGCAATCCTGATCGCAGAACGGCGCGGTCACGTCAAAGCGGTGTTTGCCGGCGCGGTCGGATTGCTGCTGCTCGGACAGCTGGCCATGCCATGGCTGCTCGGGGGCGTCACCGAAATCAGCGTGTTCCTGCTGATTTTCTTTACAGCCTTCAACGTGCTCGAAGCAATGCTGCCGTCGCTCACCTCGAAGCTCGCACCGCCCGGCGCCAAGGGCACCGCGATCGGCGTCTACAGCAGCGTGCAGTTTCTCGGCGCTTTCATCGGGGCTGTGAGCGGCGGATTTCTGTATCAGCATTTCGGCGCGCGCGGCGTATTCGTGTTCGACGCCGTGCTGCTGGCGGTGTGGCTCGTGCTGGCCGCCGGCATGCGGGCGCCGGCTTTGATCCTGACCCGGGTTTACACTATCCCGGCGCTGGACCCGCGGCAGGCCGGCTCGCTCCTGGCGCTCCTGCAGGCGCAACCCGGCGTGCGCGAAGTGCGGCTTGCGGCAGGGGAGCGCGCCGCCTATCTGAAGGTGGACGCAGCGGGTTTTGACGAGCAACACGTGTTACGATTAATCTCTGAAGAGATCTGACGGGAGGTTTACATGGCATCAGTGAATAAAGTGATATTGGTCGGCAACCTTGGCAAAGACCCCGAGTCGCGCTTTCTGCCCGATGGGGGTGCTGTGTGCAATTTCAGCGTGGCCACCACCGACAAGTGGAAAGACAAGAGCGGCGAGCAGCAGGAGCGCACCGAATGGCACCGCATATCCACATTCAGCAAGCTGGCGGAAATCTGCGGAGAATACCTGAAGAAAGGCTCGCAGGTTTATGTTGAGGGCCGGCTGCAGACGCGCAAATGGCAGGACAAGGAAGGTCATGACCGTTACACCACCGAGATCGTCGCCGACCGCATGCAGATGCTCGGCTCGCGTGCCGGCGGTACCGATTCGATGGCGCGTGGCGAACCGAAGACGGCAGCGGCGGCGCCGGCCGGCGGCGGCAAGCCGGCCGAAAAAAAGGGCGGCGGCGCATCGTTCGACGACATGGACGACGATATTCCGTTCTAGCAGCCCGCCTATCAGGTATTGGGAAATAATGATGGCGAATCCGCTATGGATGCGCCATTTTTATTTATTTACATGGATCGCTTTACCAGGCCTGCCCCGGGCGAAAACGGTGCGGTGACCGGGAACGCGCGAAAGGCGAACGGATGTGAGTGACATTATTGATGCATGCATGACGCAGGCGCGGGGGCGCGGCCAGCGCCTGGTTTTCCCCGAGGGCAATGACGAGCGCATCGTGGCGGCGGCGCGACGGTTGAAGGACGAAGGCATCGCGCTGCCGGTATTGCTCGGCACGCGCGCGGAAATCGATGCAGCGGCCGCGCGCGCGGGGGTGTCGCTCGAGGGCGTGGTCACGCTTGATCCGCAGGTAAGCGAACGGCTTGAAACGTACGCCGGCCTGTATGCGGCCGGGCGGCCGGACGCGAGCGCGAAGATCGCTGGGCGGCTGGTGCGTAAGCCGCTGTTTTACGCCGGGATGATGGTCAAGGCGCGGGACGCGGACGCGATGATCGCCGGTGTCGCGAACACCACCGGGCGCGTTATCGAGGCGGGCCTGATGACAGTGGGGTTGGCGGACGGCATGCGCATGCCGTCGAGTTTTTTCCTGATGATAGTGCCCGGCCGGGACGGCGCCGCGGCCCGCAATTTTATTTTCGCGGACTGCGCGGTGAACGTCGATCCGGATGCCGAGACGCTCGCCGACATCGCGCTCGCCTCCGCGGAAACCTGCCGGGTGCTGCTGCGCGAGGAACCCCGCGTCGCGCTGTTGTCGTTTTCCACCAAAGGCAGCGCGCAGCATGCGCGCATCGACAAGGTGACGCGCGCACTGGCGATCGCGCGCGCGCGTGCGCCGGATCTCGCCATCGACGGCGAGTTGCAGGTCGACGCGGCGCTCTCGCCGCAGGCGGCGGCGAAGAAGCTGAAGGGCGCGAGTCCCGTCGCAGGCCGCGCGAACGTCCTCGTGTTTCCCGACCTCGACGCGGGCAATATCGGCTACAAGCTCACGCAGTGCATGGCCGGGGCGCGCGCGGTGGGCCCGGTGTTGCAGGGATTCGCGCGGCCGTTGAGCGATCTTTCGCGCGGTGCAAGTGTGGACGACATCGTCGCCACCGCCGCGATTGTGCTGGCCCGAGCTTAGGGAAACTCGGATTTATTCCGTTCGTGCTGATGTCTACCCCGTTAGAGACCGGGGTCTCTAACGGGGTATAGAAGCACGAATAAACTCGCGTGAAAAATCGTTCACCCTTCGATCTCAGGGTGAACGATTTATGCATTGTCACATCTGTCCGGTAGATTTTAATGTCACTTGGCTGTAATCCAACATTGGCGCGGGTTTTGACGTGATTCCTGATTCCGACGATTTGAGATCGCAAGCG
>JAYVME010000590.1:0-14319 GCA_043759115.1 Betaproteobacteria bacterium
GGCGTTATCAAGAATCCCGAATTTCGCGAACGCTTCAACAAGGACGTCCTCGAGGCCATCGGTGGTTCGCCGGATTTCTTCGGTAGCTTCCTGCGCGAAGAAATAGAGAAATACTCAAGGGTCATCAAAGCCACTGGCATTCCGAAGCAGTAGGGCGCGCTGCGCCGGGCTTGTTGCAGACGGAAGAGCGGGCTGACCTGCGCAATCCCTTCAGTCGGCGAGGTGGCAAGACCACGGACAACGATCCAGGCCGCCCCGATCCTGGTGCGCATAGCGCCTAGAGCTTCACGCCCGCGGCCTCGAGTATGCCGCGCACGCGTGCACGCTGCGCGTCGGAGATGACGAGCCGCTCGGCGAAGTCCTTGCCGCTCGGACGCGTCGCGTCGATCCCCATCTTGGTGACGGTGAAGGTTTCCGGATCGGAGGTCGGGTCGAGGATTGCACCCTTGCAGCCCGGAATAAACACGATATCCTTTTCGGCGTGGACGCGGGTCGCCACCGCCCACATCACGTCGTTCATGTCGAAGATGTCGACGTCCTCGTCGACGACGATTACGTACTTGGTGTAGAACTCGGTGCCGAGCGCGGCCATGATCGCCTGCTGCGGCTCGCCCTGCGCCGTTTTCTTCATTTTGACGATGGCCATGAATGCACCGCAGGTCCGGTGCGGCACGTGCACGGCGATGACGTTGGGCAAATTGCGGCGCAGCGTGTTCAGGATCTCGCCCTCGCGTGTCACGCAGGAAACGAGGATGTGGTCCTGTGACATGCCCGAGACGATCGAGTGAAACATGGCATCCCGGCGCATGCGCATGCGGTGGGCGACGAAGACGTTTTGCGTGCTGCGGTAAGACGCGTAGCCGGTAAATTCGCTGAAAGGACCTTCGGGCTCCCTGACGTGGGCCAGAATCTCGCCCTCGATAATAATTTCGGCGCCCGCCGGCACCTCAATGTCCTGGACACCGGACTTCGCGAGCCGGTAAGGTTCGCCGAACAACCCGCCGATGATCTCGAACTTGCGCACGTGTGGTGGATAGGCGTAGACCATCGAACCCATGTAATGGAGCGGATGGATGCCGAGCGTGATCGCAGCGGGAAGCGCGTGTCCGCGCTCCTCGGCGCGGCGGTGAAACTCGTGCATGCGCCGGCGCGAGTGCAGCGAGACGCCCAGGCGGTTCTTGCCTTTAACCATCAACCGATGAAAGCCGGTGGTATCGACACCGGTGAGCGGATCGCGCGCCGCGATCTGGCCCGCCGTGATGTAGGGCGCGGCATCGACCGTGAAGTGCAGCGGAATCGGCAGCCTGGTCAAGTCGACCTGGTCGCCCTCGAGCACCACCTCCTGCCAGGGCGCGTCTTTCACGAGCTCGCAGGGAATGTACTTCTGACAGCGTTCGCGAAAAGCGCTCGGCAGGTTCGCGGGTTCCACGCCGAGACAGGCGGCAAGCAGCTTGCGGTTGCCGGCGATGTTGGTGACCACCGGCATGCTGTGCCCCTCGACGTTCTCATAGACGACCACCGGACTCCTGCCGGCGCGCTCGAGCTCGAAGACGAGCGAGGTCATGTCCAGAGCGGTCCGTACGGGGTCACGGATGCGCAGCAGTTCCTCGGGGTATTCGCGTTCCACCATGCTGAGGAAGCCACGCAGGCTTTGCCGCGCAGTGGCCGTTTCCGCGGCGCTAATAGCCATCACTGGACTCCATCGAAACAATTATCATGTGCCGGACAATAGCATGCGGTTTCCGGCGCAGCAAAATACTGTCTGCTGCGTTTGCTTGCGGCGACGTCCGTTGCTCAGCGTCGCAACAAGGTGCGGCAGAACGTCTTGATGCGCTCCCAGAGCACCGCGAAGATCAGCGCGCCTGCGTCGAGTTCGGGCGCCGGATTCGCGCGCTCGGCGCCTGCCACACCCCCGTCCTGATCGAGCCGTGCTTGCAGGTTGCGGGCGAAGGATTCGGTCATGCGCTTGGCGATGTCCTCGACGAGGCCCGACCGGCTGAATTGCGCGAGCGGGCCGGCGAGCGTGAAACCGACCTCGAGGTCGACCCGGGTCGCCGCGCTGCCTTTGTCCTCGAGAAGGACGTAGCGGATCTCGCCGCGCGTCATCGAGCTCGATCGCGTGTCACGCGCGCTGCCGTGGATTATTCCCGCATAGTTCGACGAATCGCGCACGACGTCGGCCGCGCCTTCGAATTCCGCGATGATCGGCCCGACCTTGATCCGGATTCTTGGTTCGACGCGATCATCCGTCGGCGGGCCGAGGAGCGAGGTGCCCGGCAGACAGGTCGTAACCTCGCCCAGGTGTGCGAAAAAATCCCACACTTTCTCGCGGCCATGATCGACGCTGAAGGATAGCCGCAGCGTCGTTTGCGGTTTGCCCATAGCGGGCGCAGCGGGCCGGCGGGCCGCCGTGGACCGTTGCGCAATACCGGCTGGCGCGCCCGTGGCCGCCGGCGACACCGTTTGCGCAGCGGGTGCGCCACCCGCCGGCGTCGGCTTCGCATGGCCCGAACCGGCGGGTCCGAGCGCAGTCGTTGCATAATCCGGCGACGCCACGCCCTTTGCCTTGCGCTCTGAGATGACGCTCTGGATCGCGCGTACGATCCCGACGTAACCCGTGCATCGGCACAGGTTGCCGCTCATCGCCACCCGAATAGCATGCTCGCTGGCGTCCGGCATGCGCATGACGGTGTCGCGAGCCGATGCCAGCATGCCCGGCGTGCAATAACCGCATTGCAGCGCATGCTCGCGCGAGAACGCCTCGCGTAACGCGCGCATGATCTCATCGTCGTCGAACCCTTCGATGGTCGTGATGCTGGCGCCATCGCATGCAATGGCGAAGGTAATGCAGGAGCGCGCCGGCATGCCGTCGATGAAAAGCGTGCAGGCGCCGCACACGCCGTGCTCGCAACCGAGGTGGGTGCCGGTGAGGTTGAGCGTGTCGCGCAGGAAGTCCGCGAGATGCGTCCTCGGCTCAACCTGCGCCGAGACGGATTTACCGTTGACGGTCACGTTGATCGTCTTCATGCGAGGCCCGCCTGTTCAATAGCGCGCTTCAAGGCGACAACGTGGATCTGGTTGTCGAAGGGATCGGTCATTCCCGCGGCGTTGAGCAAGCGCTCTGCGGCGCCGGTGTCGAAGACCCCTGGAAGCCTCCCTAGCGGCTTGCCACTGAATAGCGTTGTCGCGTCGGAGAGGACAATGGGCATCGATTCGGTGGCGCCGAGTACGGCCCGCAAGACCGAGCGTTCCGGGTCATGCAGAAACGCACCGATGGCCTGGGCCAACTCGCCGGTCTTGCGGCAAATCTTGTAGTAGCCCCAGCGCGCGCTGCGCGACAGCCGTGGAATGCGCACCGCTTCAAGCAACTCTCCGGGACCGAGCGCGACTTCGAAGACGCCGGTTACGAAGTCTACAATGGAAAGGCTGCGGCTCCCCGCCGGACCGCGGATCAACACTCTAGCGCCGATGGCCGCCAGGCTCGCCACCCAGTCAGCGGCCGGATCGGCATGCGCGAGACTGCCGCCGAGCGTGCCTCGATTGCGCACCGCCCGATAGGCGATGCCGCGCGCAACATCCGGCAGCGCCCCATTGGTGACATCGGGCACGCGCGCGTCCTCGATATCGGCGTGAGTGACGCACGCGCCGACGATGATTGCGTCGGCGCTCTCTTCCACGCGCTTAAGCTCGGGAATCCCGGTGATGTCGACGAGCATGTCGGGTTGCACCAGCCGCAGATTGAGCATGGGGCCCAGCGACTGGCCGCCGGCCAGAATCTTGACGGCGATATCCTCGCGCCGGATAAGCGCTATCGCTCTGGCAAGATCGGCCGGGCGTTCGTATTCGAACCGCGTCGGCTTCACGAGTGACTCTCCGGGCTGCCACGCGGCGGCCCGGACCGCTGGTGACGCGCGTCGGCGATGGACTTTAGGATGCGCCGCGGCGTGATGGGGGACTGCAGCAATTCGGCGGCCCCGAGCGGCCGCAGCGCGTCGTTCACCGCGTTGGTAATGGCGGCGGGTGGCGCGATGGCGCCGCCCTCGCCGATGCCCTTCACACCGAATTCCGTGTAGGGAGACAGCGTTTCCATATGGATGATGCGCACGTTCGGAACTTCGGTCGGCCCGGGCAGGAGATAATCGGCGAAAGTCGAGGCCAGCGGCTGGCCCGACGCGTCGAACGGCATTTCCTCGTAAAGCGCCGTGCCGATGCCCTGGGCCGCGCCGCCGAGAATCTGGCCGTCGACCACCATCGGATTGACAAGCTTGCCGCCGTCCTCGACGATCACGTAATCGAGGATCTCGACCGCGCCGATTTCCGGATCGACCGCGACCAGTGCGGCGTGCGCGCCGTAGCTGAAGGTGCCAGAATCGCGCGCGGGTTTGTAGCCGGCCGTGACTTCAAGGCCGCCCGGGTTCACGTGGGCTGGAAGATCCTGCGGGCGCAGATACCAGATCCGCGCGACCTCCTTTAGCGTGACGCTGCCCGCCGGGCCGATCACCTGGCCGTCGCGCACCTTCACCTGGCCGGTATCGGTCTTGAGGAGCCAGGCGCCAATTTCGGCGGCGCGTCGCGCGATCTCCTGGCACGCGCGCGAGACGGCGCCACCGCTCATCACCATGCAGCGCGAACCCCAGGTTCCGGTGGAATACGGCGTAAATGCGGTATCGCCGTGCACCACGTTGATCCTGGCGATGTCGATGCCGAGGATTTCGTGCGCGACCTGGGCGAGCGTCGTTTCGAGGCTCTGGCCGTGGGAATGCACGCCGACACGCAGTTCGAGTCCGCCATCGGGCGTGACGCGCGCGGTCGCCTGCTCGTACCCCGGCACCATGGGAATGCCCCATCCGGCATACACCGATGTGCCGTGCGCCGCCTGTTCGCAATAAATCGCCATGCCGACGCCGATCAGACGGCCGTCGGCCTCCCCGCGCTTCTGGCGCTCGCGAATCGCCGGCAGATCGATCGCAGCGACCGCGCGACGCAACGCTTCGGGATAGTCACCGCTATCGAAGTGCTTGTTCGTGATGTTGTCAAAAGGCATTTGCCCGGGCTGCACGAGGTTCTTCAGGCGTACCTCGTGAGGCTCGATCCCGGCCTCCCTCGCAATCGCATCGAGCACGAGTTCGAGCGCGAAACAAACACCGGTGCGGGCGACGCCGCGGAAGGGAAGGATGGGGCACTTGTTGGTCGCCACCGAATAGGTTCGGCAGCGATACGCCGGAAAATCGTAGGGCCCCGGCAGGATGCTCGCAACCTGTGCTGCTTCAAGGCAGGCCGAGAACGGATAGGAGGAATAGGCGCCTGAATCGACGGTTGCCTCGCAATCTATTCCCAGCAGGCGGCCGTCGCGGTCGGCATAGCCGGTGATGCGGTAATGATGCTCGCGGCAATTCGCGCTGGCCGTCAGATGCTCGCGCCTATCCTCTATCCAGCGCACCGGATGCCCGCAGCGCATGGCGAGCCAGCAGAGTGCGACCTCTTCGGGCAACAGGATGCCCTTGTAGCCGAAGCCGCCGCCGACATCGGGCGAAATGACCCGGATCTGCCCGTGATCGAGGCCGAGACACTCGGACAGGCCCGTGCGGACGATGTGCGGCATCTGGGTCGCCGTGTAGACGACGAGCTGTTCGAGACGGCTATCCCAGTGCACAACGACGCCGCGGCCTTCGATGGGCACCATACACTGGCGGGCGGTGTTGATCTCGCGGGTAACCTTGATCGGGGCGTGCAAGGCCTTGGCGATGTCGACCTCGACATTCGTTTCGAGAAAGATGTTGTCGCCCCAGGCTTCGTGCAGCAGCGGCGCGTCCTTCGCGCGGCCCGCCAGCATGTCGTGAACGGCGGGCAACTCGTCGAGATCGAGCCGGATCGATGCTGCAATGTCCTCCGCGTCGGCCCGCGTTGCGGCAACGCACATCGCAACGAGTTCGCCCACGTGGCGGACCTTGCCGGTCGCGAGCGGGGGTTGCTCGGAAATCTTGAAGCCGGGCAGGCCCGAAACGGCGCGGATCGGTTTGACGCCGGCGAGGTCCTCCGCCGTGAAGACGTCGCCGCGATAGGCGGGGGGGATGTCGACGCCACGGAGGTTCGCATGAGCGAGGGGGCTGCGAACGAAGGCGACATCCTGCATGCGAGGCAGCCGCAGGTCGGCGACGAACTGGCCGCGCCCCCGCATCAGACGGTCGTCTTCCTTGCGCAGGACGGGAGCACCGACACCATGTTCCGACATTAGCCTGTCTCTCTCAGGAAACCTTGCCGCCCCGCGAAATCTTTCTGCGGCCGCCGCGGGTCGCGGCCGTCCCGACGCGTGTTTTCCGGCCGGCGGGCCGCGCGCGGGACCGCGACCCGTCGAGCAAATTTATGTAAAGCTTCACGCAATCGTTGCGGTAGATGATTTCGGCGACGTAGATCGCCACGCCCTTGCGGTCGGTGACAACGCAATGGCACTCGGCAGTGGGTGTGCCGAGGGAAACCTGGAGCAGGCTCGCCGTGCCGGGATCGGCGCTGCCGATGACGAGCGTTTGATGCGCTTGCCGGATATCGGTTCCGCTGAGCGTTGCCAAAACAGGCAGCGCCGTATGCGTCAGGAACGCGTCCGGATTGCGACCGTAGATGCCGCGTTCGAGGTGAAGATTGACGACCGCGTAGGGCGCGCCGTCCTTGATCTGCACGCTGCGCAGGAAAACGTATGCCGGCGCGAGCTTACCCTCACCCTTCGTCAACATCGGCAAAGCCGGCGGGTTATCGACTTTGATGAGCTTGAGAACGTTGTCCTTGATCGGTGCAATGAGCAATTCCCAGGTCGTCTCGAGCCTGAGCCAGTACTTGTCCTGGAGCTTGTCGGCGACAAAGGTACCGCGGCCCTGTTGCCGATGCACGAGCCCTTCGTTTTGAAGCAGTTCGACCGCCTGCCGGACGGTGACGCGCGCGACCTCGAATTCCCGTTCCAGCCCTTCGAGAGTTGAAATCTTCTGTCCCGGCTGCCATTGACCGTTTTCGATGCGCTGGCGCAGCGCGGATGCAACTTGAATGTAGAGCGGGACGCGACTGCGGGCGTAAGTGGCTTTTAGTTTCGACATGCCGGTTATTCTATCCGTAAATTGACGTGATATTTTTTTCCGGCAAGCATCATACAATGCGGGAAATAAATACTGATATTGCCGCTGCCTGTACCTTGCGCAGCCGCTCGGCCTCGTGCACGCCGACGGCGACGAAGCGGATCGGGCAGCCCGGCTTGCGGCGCCCGACGACGGGAATGTCGGCGGAGATCACGGTGGCGATTTTCGGGTAACCGCCTATCGTCTGGTGGTCGACCATGAGCACGATCGGCAGGCCCGAGCCCGGAACCTGGATCGCTCCCGCGACTATGCCGTCGGAGACGATGTCATAGCCTTTGGCATGCGCCAGCGCCGGTCCGGCGAGACGGTAGCCCATCCGGTCGGACTGAGGCGACACGGTGTAGTCCGACGACAAAAAAGTCTGCACGGCGCCGTCCGTGAAATAATCGGCTTGCGGGCCGAGGACTACGCGTATCGGTTGGTCAAGGGCGAGGTCGAGCGGCTGAGGCAGTGCGCACTCGCCGCGAACATCCACGCCCGCGAGTTTGAGAGGCACGCTGTCGCCGGCTTGGAGGCGGCGCCCCTGCAAGCCGCCGATGGCGCCGCGGACATAGGTCGAGGCGCTGCCGAGGACCGGCGGAATATCGGGACCGCCTTCGATTGCGAGATAAGCGCAGATGGAGTCACGGAGAACACCGATCCGGAATACGTCGTCGCGCGCGAGCCGCACGCTCTGCCCGGCCGGAACGGTCCGGGCATTGCCGGAGCGGATATCGATACTCGCGTTGCAACCGACGAGCGAGAGGCGCACGGACTCCGCCCTGACCTTCAGAGTTGGCCCTTGCAGCAGCATCTCAAGCGCCGGCGTGTCCGGCGCATTGCCAACGAGTGCGTTTGCGAGGTGAAAGCTGATGCGGTCGAGTGGGCCGGACGCCGGCACGCCGACGTCCTGATAACCGAACCGTCCCCGGTCCTGCACGGTCGTGTGAAGACCGGCTACGATTATCTCAAGGGCCGGTATCATGTAGCCGCCGTTTCAACGGGAACCTGGTAGGCATCGGCGGCGACCGCGGCGCGAATGGCATCGAATTCACGAACGGTGATCGGCTCGAATCGAACCGCATCGCCGGGACTGAGCAAGGCCGGTCGCGGTCGGCGAACATCGAACAAGCGAATAGGTGTTGCGCCAATCAGATGCCATCCGCCCGGGCTCTCCAGCGGATAGATCGCGGTCATGCTGGTCGCGATTGCAATCGATCCGGGGGGAACGCGGATCCGCGGATCGGCCCGCCGCGGCAGGATCAGTGGCGCCGGAAGGTCCCCCATGTACGGGTATCCTGGCACGAAGCCGATCATGTAAACGTGAAAGCGCGTGCTGCTATGGAGGCCAACGACCTCCGCGGTGCTGAGGCCGGTGCGTTGCGCCACTTCCACGAGGTCGGGGGCATGGCTGATCGCGTAGCAAGCCGGAATCCGCCACAGCTTTGCCGGTTGCATTTCGCCGCGGCTGCTATCGAGAAGATTTTTGATCGCAGCGGTCAGACTCGCGCTGTCAGTGGCCAGTGGATCGTAGTGAACCATCAGCGAGCGAAACGTCGGTACCGTCTCGACGACGCCCGGCAGGTTTGCCCCACGCACCAGCGCACTCAAGCGCAGGACACGATCGCTCACGTCGCGATCGATGCGGTCGCCGAACTCGATAGTCACCGCGGTATCGCCCGCGGGAAGAAACCGCACATTCATCCTGTGATCACCCGTGGGCAGCCGTCGGCAACTGGCAATAGCCGCGTGCGTTCGATAACGCTGGCGCGATCGGAACACGCGGGGCCGGAACCGATTTTACCGATAATCATATTGAGCGTTCCGAATGACGGACGGGTCGGGCTGCAGCGGCCTGACCAGTCCCTGCGCTGCCAGAAAGGCCCAGCTTCGCGTCGGCGATGGACTTTGCATGAGCAGCGCGAGATCCTGGAAATTATCTATATCGAGACCGATGCCCGGCATCGCCACAATCGTCGGTTCGATGCCGAGTCGGCGGGCGGCCTCGAGATGCGGAAGAAAACTGTCGTCGCCGAACGTGAGCGGCACGGCGTCCGGCGGCGTCATCATGATCGCGTTTGAGCCACGGCGGTCGTGCGCCGGCACGATGCTGAAGGCCGGCGCGTCGCGATGGACCGCAATCAGTCTGGAGACTTCGTTGGCGGTAACGCCGGGAATGTCTCCCGGTACCGTCAACATACCGCCATGACCCTCGCGGGCGAGGCGCCGCGCCGCAGCCATCACCGCGCCCGTGTGACCGTCGCGAGCGCCGTCCTCGAATACGCGCGCGCCGTATTTTGCCGCGAGTACGACCGCGCCCGGATCGAGCGTCACGACCGCTATCCCCGCCAGTTCGGGCACGTTCGCCAGGGCATTGAGCACGTCTTCCACCATTGCTCCTGCCAGGCCCCGGCGGAATTCCGCCGAGCAGGCATTCGAAAGCCGGCTCTTCGCTCCGTCGATTTCCTTAACGGGCACCACCGCCCAGATGTCACCGGCGCCTTTCATTGCTCATCAGCGAAACAGGTCTTCTGATGCGGGACGGATCAGTTCCGCGCTGGAAGTGGCCCGGGCCGACCAGCGCAGACCACGAACGATGACGACAGGGCGGCCCTCGTCTGCTTGTCCCATCAGCAAAGAAGCCGCCGCCGCGATCTCATCGGCGAAGCCGATTACCGTCACGCGCAGGCTTCGTCCGTACAAATCCGGATCGCCGCGCTTGTCGACCAACGCGGGCAGTCCTGCCGCGCCGAGGGCCACTCCAACTGTGCCGCGGCGCCATGCACGACCGAAACTGTCATTAATGACAACCGCAATCCGGACGCTGAACCGCGCTTCCAGCTTGGTCCGTAACGCTACGGCACTCATTTCTGGATCCTCTGGCAAGAGCAATGCACGCTCAACGCCGTCGGCCGGCCCGACATTCGACTGGTCGACACCGGCATTTGCCATCACGAAACCAAGGTGATGCTCGACGATCAGGACGTTCGGCGCGCAGCGCACAACGCGGCGCGATTGCGCGAGGATGAGCTCGACGAGGCGAGGGTCCTTCCCGGTCTGCGCCGCAACCGCAACCGCCCGCGCCGAAGGGTTGATCGTTGCGAGATCGACTATGCGGTTCTCGGCCTTCGAGACGATTTTTTGCGCCACCACGACTATGTCACCATCGGCCAGCGTCATACCGCATCCATTGGCGCAAGCCGCAATGAGTTCTGCCAGATCGTCCCCTGGCTTTACCAATGGGAAATCCGGCGGGGCAGTCAACTCCAATTGGGCCGCGTACGACATACTCAAGCGTGACCTCGACCGAACATGGCCCGCGGTTTCGGCATCACCTGCCCCGGACAAAGGCGCAGAAACGGTTCTTGAGCGGGCCCGGGTGCGTGGAATACGAGATGTCTGAATTCGGGTTCAATGCAAGACATTGTATTTTCGCTGGGGTGATGTCTCATCCGCAGTTGCGGGTTAGGGATGGCGGAACTGCTTGCATAGGCTACGCGGCCCCGGCGTTGACATCAACTGGTTTTCCGGAGGGCTCGTGCCAATCATATTGTCATTCTATTATTAGTATCATATAATTTACCCTGCGCTGGCAGGCTTCGCCATCACTGAATCGGGTGCCGGCAACGGTGCGCTCACTGACGACCTTCGTTGTGAAACAATGAGTCTCGACGGATGACATCAAGCGTGAAAGGCGAATGATGACGATATCGGTCAATCTGAATGCGGACATGGGCGAAGGGTTCGGCGCCTACAACATAGGCAACGACGACGCCATCCTCAAGATCATCCGCTCGGCGAGCATCGCCTGCGGATTTCATGCCGGTGACCCGCTCACGATGCGCCGCGTCGTGCAGCGCGCGAAGGAGGAAGGCGTGAGCATCGGCGCGCATCCGGGTTTCAACGATCTGTGGGGCTTCGGCCGCCGCCGTATCGACATGAACCCGGAACACCTCGAATACCTGATCGCCTATCAAATCGGTGCGCTGCAGGGCATGGCGGCCTACGTGGGCGAAAAAGTCACGCACTTAAAACCGCACGGCGCCCTCAACAACATGGCGGCGGAGAACGCCGATTACGCCATGGCTATCGGCCGCGCGATCAAGGCCGTCGACCGCGACATTATCTACGTCACCAATGTAGGCTCGGAGATGGAGAAAGCCGGCCGCAAACTCGGCCTCAGGGTCGCGCGCGAAGCCTACTGCGACCGTCTCTACGATGACGATGGCAGCCTGACTTCCAGGAAAATTCCGGGGGCCGTGATCCATGACCCGGTGGTCGCGACGCAGAATGTCGTTCGCATGGTGGTCGATGGCGAGATCATCTCGCGTAACGGCAAGCGCATTTCTCAGCGCGTCGATACGCTGTGCGTGCATGGCGACGAGCCGACGGCGATTGCGCTGGCGGGCGCCGTGCGTGCGGGTCTCGAAGCCGCCGGCGTAAAAATTGTGCGGCTCCCGGAGATGAAGCTCGGCTGAGGCAGCCCGCTTTCCGCCGCCCCATGGCGCGGTACAAAAATTAGAAAATTACGCTGATGCAGGATCTTCCCACGCTCGCTATCATCGGTGGCACCGGCGCGCTCGGCTCGGGCCTTGCCATACGCTGGGCTGCGGCGGGTTATCCGGTCGTGCTCGGCTCGCGTTCGCGCGAGAAGGCCGAAGCCACCGCCCGCGAGATTAAACCGGGCAACGGCGCGCCACCGGTGCGCGGCGACAGCAACGAAGGTGCGGCGCGCGCGGGCGACATCGTGGTGATCGCGGTGCCATTTTCGAGCCACGATTCGACCCTCGAACAGATCAAGGATGCCGTCGCCGGCAAGATCGTGGTCGATGCTGTCGTTCCCCTCGTGCCCCCCAAGGTGTCGCTCGTGCAACTCCCGGCGCAAGGCTCGGCCGCACAGATGGCGCAAGCGCGTCTCGGCGATAGCGCGCGGGTCGTTTCGGCATTTCATAATGTCGGGGCCGCCAAACTGCGGACGGCAGGTGCGGTGGATTGCGACGTGCTGGTCTTTGGCAATGATCGGGCCGCACGGGATACCGTCATCGCGCTCGCCGATGCCATCGGCACGCGTGGCATAGATGGAGGCGCCCTCGCCAATTCAGTTGCGGGAGAGGCTTTGACGTCAGTCCTGATCGGCATTAACAGGCGATATAAAGTCGATTGCGCCGGCATCCGGATCACGGGAATCTTCGGCAGTGCTGCCGGCAAATAGGCCTGGCGACAGGGGGCAAGACAGTCACCGCGGTTCCGGACATTCCGCCAATCGAGCCTGGAGACGATCTTGGCGCCAGCCTGATCGATAGCCTGGGGCGTTTGGGCGTCACCCAGGATTTGTAATGGCGAATGCCGGCGTCGATCAGTCGAACATCGAGCATCCGGACGGCGGCCTGCCGTTCGTGCACGGCCGCGGGCTCGCGTGGGACGTGCCCGCGTACAACATGGCAGCGCTTTTGAGGCAACAGCAATGCGACATGTTCCGATGACAATGAGGCGGGTTCGGCGTTGACAACCGGGAGCACCGGACCAGCGGCACCCCTGCCGTCGCCGGGCCGCATTCTGGCGCTGTGCGGCGGCGTCGGCGGGGCCAAGCTCGTGCGCGGGCTGGACGCGGTGCTCGGTGCGGGCCGTCTCACGGTGATCGTGAACACGGGGGATGATTTCGAGCATCTCGGCCTTCACGTGGCGCCCGATCTCGACACTGTTCTGTATACGCTCGCCGGGTTGAGCGATCCGGTGCGCGGCTGGGGCCGTGTCGATGAAAGCTGGCATTTCATGGGCGCGCTGCGTGAGCTCGGGGGCGCGGACTGGTTCGCCCTGGGCGACCGGGATCTCGCGGTTCACGTCGAGCGGACACGGCGCCGGCGGGCCGGCGAGACTCTCACCTCCATTGTTGCCGATATGGCGCGCCGGCTGAACGTCCAGGCCCGGATTGCGCCGATGACCGACGATGCGGTGCGGACCATCGTTCATACCCGGGACGGCCCGCTGCCCTTTCAGCACTACTTCGTCAGGCACGGCTGCGTGCCGGCCGTCACGGCCATCTCCTTCGCGGGCGTCGCGCAGGCGCGACCGAATCCGGCATTCGTCGACGCTGTCGCTGATCCGCACCTCGTTGCGATCGTGATCTGTCCTTCCAATCCGTATCTCAGCATCGATCCGATCCTCGCCGTGCCCGGCGTAGTCGAGGCGCTCCAACGCGCGACGGTTCCCGTGATCGCGGTCTCGCCGATCATCGGCGGCGAGGCGGTAAAAGGGCCGACCGCGAAGATCATGGGCGAGCTAGGCATCGACATCACGTCCCGTGCGATTGCGGACCATTACCGGGGCCTCATCGACGGCCTCGTCATCGACGAAACCGACGCAGCCGATGCGGATCGTATTGATGTGCGGGTCGCGGTCACCCGCACGCTGATGAAAAACTTCGATGACAGGCGCAATCTCGCGCAAGCAGTGCTGGCGTTCGCCAAGCGGCTCACCGCATAGCGAAGACCGCGTGAACGATGTCGAGTCGACACCTAAGCAAAACCTGCGCCGATTAAGTGGCACAATAACGAACAGGATGATACGCCCGTGACAAATGATACCTCTCGGCGCCTCGCGCCGGACCGCCGGCTATCGCGAGACGAAGCGTACGCGCTCCTTGACGTTGATCTCGATGCGCTGATGCGGGCGGCGGCCGCGCGTCGAGACCGAGCGCACGGCGCCGTGGTGTCCTATTCGCGTAAAGTCTTTATCCCGCTGACCCAGCTGTGCAGAGACGTGTGCCACTATTGCACCTTCGCACAGCCGCCGCGCAAGGGACAGGCTGCCTATCTGACGCTCGACCAGGTCCTCGCCATCGCGCGGGCTGGCGCGGCGGCGGGTTGCAAGGAAGCGCTGTTCACCCTTGGCGATAAGCCGGAACTGCGCTATCGCGCGGCGCGCGACGAACTTTGCCAACTCGGGCACCCGACAACCTTGTCGTATCTCGCCGAGGCGGCCCGCGTGGTCTTGGAAGAAACGGCGCTGCTGCCGCACGTTAATCCCGGGATTCTCGACGCCTCAGACATCGCCGCGCTGCGGAAGGTTTCTGTTTCCCAAGGGATCATGCTCGAAAGCGCGGCTGAGCGGCTGTGCGCGCGCGGTGGACCTCATCACGGTTCGCCCGACAAGCGGCCCGCGGCACGCCTCGAGACCATTCGGCTTGCCGGCGAAGCGGGCGTGCCCTTCACGAGTGGTC
>JAYVME010000591.1:0-14318 GCA_043759115.1 Betaproteobacteria bacterium
CAGGCAGGTTGTCCATACCGCGGCCGACCCGCCGAACCACGGCAGGATTTCCTTGGCGATGATCGGTTGGACGAGAAACAGCAGGAATGCGCTAGCGAAAATGGTACAAGCGTAAAGCAGCATCAAATCGCTCGAAGAAAAATTGGTATTTTGTGCAGTGCGCATTATACAGAAGTGAGTGATAATTGCCGCTGCACAACGGGACAAGCGGCATGAGCGATACGGATTATGCGCGCGCGGTACGCCATATCACGCCCGAAGCGGTGCGGGACACGCTGATGGAGATGGTCGATATCGCGAGCCCGACCGGGCGCGAAGGCCCCATGGCGCAGTACATGGTGGCACGACTGAAGCAGGCGGGCTGCGCCGCCCGGCTGCAGGACGTGAGCGAAAGCCGTCCCAACGCGGTTGGCGTGCGCACCGGCAGCGGCGAAGGCGTGAACCTGCTGTTCACGGGGCACATGGATACGTCCTACGACGGCGACGAGGATTACCTGCAGGGCGATGGCTTTAAGGCGAAGGGCGTCTACCGCGACGGCTGGATCTGGGGGCTGGGGGCCAACAACATGAAAAGCGGCCTTGCTTCGGCGCTGATTGCATTGGAAGCGATCGACCGCGCAGGGATCGCGCTCAAAGGCGATCTGCTGTTTGGCGCCGTGGTGGGCGAAACCGAGAAGGCTCCGGTCGACGAATTCAAGGGCAGCGGTACCTCGGGCTACGGTATCGGCAGCCGCTATCTGGTGACGCACGGCATTGCGGCCGATTGCGCGATACTCGCGGAGCCGACTGGACTGAAGGTGTGCATCGCGAACATGGGCTGCCTGTGGGTGAAGATCAGCGTGGGCGGCACCGTCAGTCACTCGGCGCTCGCGCGCAAGCCCGGCGTGGTCAACGCGATCGATGAAATGCACGCGTTGCAGGCGCACCTCAAGCAGTGGATCGCCGAATACGAGGCGGCACACGTCTACATGGGCGAGCGCCCGAACATTACCGTCGCTGCAATTCGCGGCGGGATGCCGTGGCGCCTCTCGCGCAACCCATTCGAGTGCAGCCTCTATCTCGACATTCGTACCGTGCCCGGCCAGACGGCCGATCAGGTCAAACGCAGTTTACGGCGCGCGCTGCGCGGGTTTGCGACTGCGCGGGGCACATCTGAGCCGGCGCTCGAGATTTTCGTCAATGACCCCCCGACCGTGATCGATGCCGAGTTGCCAGTCGTGCGCGCGGCGCGCGGCGCGCATCGCCGCGTGACGGGAGCGGATTCACCGCTCATCATGCGCCGGCCGGGCGCCGATTCGACCCATTTCAACCGCTACGATGTGCCGTGCGTGGTGTATGGGCCCGGCGGCCGCATGCATCCCGACGCGAAAGGGCAAATGCATGCGGCCGGTGAGCACGTTCACGTCGACGACCTCGTCGTGGCAGCCAAGGTCTATCTCGATGCGGCGCTCGCGATCTGCAGCCAGACGGCGGGGCAGTGATGCGGGCCGCGCAACTTGCATCGGGCGCATGAGTTGCGGCGTGATGCCATCAACCCAAACACCCATACCGACGCGGATTAACTCGGCGCCGATTCAGAACGGTCGGGCCGCTGTGGCCACCGGTCAGCCGGCAATCGTCTGCCGCGACGTGGTCAAGCAATTCGAAACCATCGAGGGGGAGCGCATCGATGCGCTCGACCGCATCAATCTCGCGGTTCATGAAGGCGAATTCGTGTCCGTGGTCGGTCCCAGCGGCTGCG
This sequence comes from Betaproteobacteria bacterium, assembly GCA_043759115.1. Lineage (GTDB taxonomy): Bacteria > Pseudomonadota > Gammaproteobacteria > Burkholderiales > SG8-41 > PALSA-1004. Next base: position 1,742 of record JAYVME010000591.1, read on the forward strand.
GCAAGAGCACGCTGCTGCGATGCATCGCCGGCACGCTGCCGCGCACGGCGGGGGAAATCTTCGTGCGCGGCGCCCCGGTCACCGGGCCGCGCCGCGACATCGGCATCGTGTTTCAGACCGCGACCCTGCTGCCGTGGCGCAATGTGCTGCAGAACGCGCTGCTGCCGGTGGAGGTGCAGGGACTCGATCGCAAGATCTATACCGAGCGCGCGAGGGAATTGCTGCGCATGGTCGGACTCGCCGGCTTTGAGCGCGAATATCCGTTCGAGCTCTCCGGTGGAATGCAACAGCGGGTTTCCATCACGCGCGCGCTGGTGCACGATCCCGCCGTGCTGCTGATGGATGAGCCGTTCGGCGCGCTCGATGCGTTGACGCGCGAGCAGATGAACCTCGATTTGCAGCGCATCTGGGCGCAAGCCGGGAAAACCGTGTTCCTGATCACGCACAGCATCGCGGAGGCGGTGTTCCTCAGCGACCGCGTGATCGTGATGTCGGCGCGTCCCGGGCGCGTGGTCGCGGAATTCGACGTGACGTTTGCCCGGCCGCGTTCGCTCGACGTGATGGGTGCTCCCGAATTCGGACAGCGGGTGACTGAAATCCGGCGCCACCTGGCGGCGAGCGGCGCGCTCGTTTGATCAACTGCTGGCGCAGACTTCACGGCAGAATGTTTTTCGACAGGAGGATGGCGGCATGCAAAGGAAAATAGTTCACATCTTGGCGGCGCTCGCGGCCGCGGTTGCGGCCGGCATGGCGGGAGCGCAGGGCGCATTGCAGAAAATCACCATGCTGCATTCGCAGCCGGTGATCACCGCGACTTTCGCGTATTCGAGTTCGCTGCCGGTTTATCTCGGCTACTTCCGAGAGGAAGGGCTCGACGTCGAGGTGAGCGCGATGGCGGGCGCCTCGCAGGCGATGCAGATGGTCGTGGGCGGCCGCGCCGATTTCGCGGTCGGCAATCCGTCGGGCGCGATGATCGCGATCCAGAAAGGCGCGGACGTGCGCTTCTACTACACCTCGATCCGCGGCGACATTTTCGGCCTCGGGCTGCCGGGCGACAGCGGTCTCAAGACGCTTGCCGATCTCAAAGGCAAGACCATCGGGGTATCGAGCTTCGCGAGCGGCGGCACCAACTACGCGCGGGGCCTGATGAAGACTCTCGGGCTCGAGTCGGGCAAGGACTACGACCTGGTCGAGATTGGCGTGCGGGCGCGCGCGCTCGGCGCCTATCGCTCAAAACAGGTGCAGGCGTTTTCGCTTTGGGACGAGGAATATGCGTCGATGGCGCAGAACGGCGTGCCGATGGCGGGCGTCGTCAAAGACCCGCGGGCGAATACGCACATCGCGGGATCGATCGTCGTCAAGAACGAGGACTACATCAAGCGCCGCCCGGTCCTGATCGGGGTCGCGCGCGCGATGGCCAAGGCCCAGGCGTTCCAGGACGCGAATCCGGAGGCGGCCGTGCGCATTCACTGGAAGGTCTATCCCAATACCGCGCCCAAGGATGGCATTACCGACGCGGCGGTGAAACGGGAAGCCGAAATCCTGGCGGTGCGCAAGGCGATCACCGTGCGCAACTCCATGGGCACCAATCGCTGGGGTGACGTGCCGAAGGACCTGATGGAGAAGTTTCAGACCTATCTCGTCCAGACTGACGTGGTGCCGCAGGCAATCGACGTCAACCGCTATTACACCAACGATTTGATCGCCGAGATCAACAAGTTCGACGAAGCCGCCATCATCCGCCAGGCGCGCGAATACAAGCTGCCATGAACGACGGCTATGCGGCGCGCCGTGCGCCAGCGACCCTTGCCGACAGGATCGCACGGCGCGTGCGGGCGCAGCCTGAGCTGATCTGCGTGCCTTTCATGTTCGTCGTGATTTTTGGCGGCTGGGAGTGGTACGTCACCTCCGCCAAGGTGAGTGAACTCATCCTGCCGGCGCCCTCCCGGATCGTGGCAGCGCTGGCGCGCGGGCTGGCGAGCGGGATCTACGTGAAAGCGTTATGGGTGACGCTGCAGGAGATCCTGCTTGGCTTTGTGGTTTCCGCGTCGGTGGCGTTCGTGCTCGGCACGCTGATCAGCCAGATTCGCTGGTTCGAAGCGATGATCTATCCGTACGTGGTGGCGCTGCAGACGCTGCCCAAGATCGCGATCGCGCCGCTGATCCTGGTGTGGGCGGGGCTCGGTCTGGAGAGCAAGATTATCATTGCCGCGCTGGTGTCGTTTTTCCCGATGCTGGTCAACACCATCGTCGGACTCAAGGCCACCTCGGCCGACAAGATCGAACTCATGCGCGCGCTGACTGCTTCGCGCACCAAGATTTTTTTCCTGGTGCGGCTGCCTGAGGCGCTGCCGTATATTTTTGCCGGGCTCAACATTGGCATCGTGCTGGCGGTGCTGGGCGCGATCGTCGGGGAGTTCGTCGGGGCCAAGGCCGGTCTCGGTTACCTCATCATTCAGATGAACTACACGATGGACGTGGCGGGGATGTTCGCGGTGCTGGTAATCCTCGGTGTAATGGGAGTCACCCTCAATCTGCTGGTGAGCTGGCTGCGCTGGCGCGTCATCTTTTGGCAGCGCGACGGCGCAACACCTCCAGGCGTGTAGTCGTTCTTTGGAAATCAGGCGAGGAGGAGCAGATGCGGAAGCAATACTATGCAGGGACGTGGCAGCAGGAGCGCGCGTTTTCGCCCGTGGTATCGACGACCGCCGGCCGTACCCTCTGGATTGCCGGCCATGGCGCGACCCGCGATACGTCCGGCAAGCCGCTCGACGGAGATTTCGACGGCCAGGCGCGGCAGGTGTTCGCGAACCTGGAGGCGACGCTCGCGCGCGCCGGCGGCAAGCTTGCCGATATCGTGACCATGACGGTATTCATCATCGATGTGCGCTACGGCGACCGCTTCATCGAGATTCGCAAGCAGGTTTTTGCCGACGGCAATTTCCCGGCCAGCGCGCTCATCACCGTCGCCGGCTTCGCAAATCCCGCCATGCTGATCGAGATCCAGTGCGTCGCAGTGGTGCCGGAGTGATGCAGCAGTTTCGCCTTGACACTGGCCGGGCATTTACACAGACTCACAAAATAAGGCGGACCTCTGCCACGCACGGATAAAGACGGGATGATGGAATGATGATGAACCCCCTGCGCTTGCTGGTCTGCTGCCTCTTCCTGGGCGCCGCGGGCAATGTGCTGGCGGAAAACTATGAAGTCGGGCAGCTCTGGAGCTACAAGACGCGGCCGCAGGAGCCGAACTCGACGCTGATGATATTGCGCATCGACAACACGAGCAAACTCGGTCAGGTCGTATTCGTCGGGTTGAAGGATTTGCGTGTGCAGCATCCGTCAGGCAAGGTTTTTCCGTCAATGAGTCCGTTGCCTTTCACCAAGGCGGCGCTCGATCAAAGCGTGGTGAAACTCGTGGGCAAGGCGGACACACTCATGCCGTCGAATTTCGGCTACTCGAAATGGAAAGAGGCCCAGCGCGAAGGCAAGACGCCCCCGACGTACGCCAAGCCGGTCGCGGAGATCGTGGGCAGTCTCGAGAACGGATATATCGGCATTCCAGCCAAGCCCTGACGCGCCCGGCGTGTCATGCGCTCATCGCGCGCCAGTCAGGGACTGCCAGTCGCCGGCGCGTATGCGCGCGAGGATTTCAAAATTGTCATTGCCGAGCCCGCGGACGACCGCGGCTTCGCCTTCGGCAAGATACGGCGGACCGGCGACGCCGTAGAGCGGATTGCCGTTACTATTCGAATCGGACACCATAGGGTCTATGCGTTCATTATGCCGGCCGGCGTAGCGGCGGATTTCTCCGCGATGAAACCGGGTGCCGTCAGAAACTGGAGCCTGCTCTTCGCGCTGGTCGCGATGTGGGGCTCCGCGTTCATGTTCATGAAGATCGGTGTGGCGACCGTCGCGCCGGCCTCCCTGGTCGCGGGCCGGCTCATGCTTGCCGCGGCGCTGCTTTACGCGGTGATGCGCGCGCGGGGCCTCACGCTTCCGCCGCCCGGCAAACGCTGGCTGCCATTCGCCGCACTCGCGATTCTGGGCAACTGCCTGCCGTTTTATCTGATCGCGTGGGGCCAGCAGTTTATCGACAGCGCGCTGGCTGGCATACTGATCGCGATCATGCCGCTCGCCACACTGGTGCTTGCGCATTTTTTTGTTGCCGGCGAGCGCATGACGGGCCCGCGCGCGTTGGGATTCGCAATCGGCTTCGCGGGCATCGTGGTATTGATGGGGCCCGCCGCGCTGACCGGGCTCGGCGGGTCGCCGGGCAAGGCGATGGCGCAGGTTGCGGTGCTGGCCGGCGCACTGTGCTATGCCGCCAACAGTGTTCTCGCGCGGCGCACCATCGCGAATGACTTTCTGGTCGCCTCAACCGCGGTGCTGATTATCGCGAGCGCGCTTATGGTGCCGGTCGCGCTGGTTTTAGACGCTCCCTGGACAGGCGCTCCAAGCGCGGGTTCGGTCGCTGCCATTGTGTGGCTCGGCATCGGGCCGACCGCGTTGGCGACAATTCTGTATTTTCAGCTGATTGCCGCCGCCGGACCGACTTTCATGGCGATCGTCAATTATCTGTCACCGGTCGTCGCACTATTGGCGGGCGTGCTGCTCATGGGTGAGCAGCCTGGCGCCACCGCGATCGCCGGTTTGGTGCTGATTTTGCTCGGTATTGCGCTCTCCCGCCGGGCGCCGCTCCATCAGGCTTGAATCTTGCGGTTCAGGCCGCATATAGAGATTATGTCGGCGCTGTAGCAGCGGGTCGGCGTGATTCCGGTCACAACAGGGATTCAACCAAATTGGGCTTCAGCCGTTATTGAGTTTATGAACATCGTCTATAACAGCGACAACTACTACGTGGTCGAGTATCCGGGGCAACACGGCTACGAGGTGGTCGACAAGCAGTCGAGCCGCGGCACGTACTTTCAGGGTGATGTCGCCGAAAAGTTCCGCGCGTCGATGATCGGCGCGCTCGGTGAAGATCCGTCGCCCGAGCACGTCGATGAGTTTCTGTCCGACTTCGGCGGGCTGATCAACTTTCGGATGACGGTGCATTGACTGCGGAGCAATCGGCGCGGCAGTCCGGTGATTCGGTGATTCGGTGATTCGGTGATTGAGCCTAAATTACCGGATTGCTCAATTACTCAGAACCCGTCTCGAAAATACAACAGCGACAAGCAACCGCCGATAAACGCCGATTGACGCCGATATAAAATCCAGGTCCGGCGCCCGAAGCAACGCCAGGTCTTTTGAACTTTTATCTGCGTTCATCGGCGTTTATCGGCGGTTCCAAAATATTTTTAAAACCGCTTCTCAATCATTTCAGACGGTCCCAGCCGGGTTGATCACGATCCAATATCCTTTTTAACGCCGCCAGGTGCAATTCCGATTGCTCACGCTCGGCGTCCATTTGCGCGCGCGTTTCTCGCGCCACGCCGTCCGGCACGAGCCGCAACGCTTTGCCCGTGCCATGGGCAAGCACTTGCAGCAGGCACGCGCGTTCGAGGTAATAAAGATCGTCGAACGCATGCGCCACGCTGGGCCCGCACACAATGACCCCGTGATTGGCGAGAAACAGCACGTCCGCGTCGCGCAACCTGGCCGCCATGCGGTCGCCCTCGGCAGCGCTGAGCGCCAGTCCATTGTAAACGTCGTCGTACGCAACGCGACCGTGAAAGCGCAACGCATTCTGGCTCGCCCACGCGAGTTCGCCGCCCTGGATCAGCGTGAGTGTCGTCGCATACGGCATATGCGTGTGCAGCACGCAGCAGGCGCGCGGGTGCGCACGGTGGATGCGGCCGTGAATGAAGAACGCCGTCGGCTCGACCGTGTGTCTGCCGGAAATATGCTTGCCGTTGCCGTCAACGACGACCAGATCGGCGGGGGTCACCTCGGACCAGTGTAGCCCCTGCGGGTTGATCAGGAATTGTCCCGCCTTGCCGGGCACTGCAAGGCTGAAGTGGTTGCACACGCCTTCGGCCAATCCCAGCCGCTCCGCCGAGCGCAACGCGGCGACGAGATCGCGGCGCGCTTCTTGTTCAGTGTAGGCTGCGGCTTTACTTTTTTTCATACTGACTCCTCGGCAGGCGCGTGCGCCAGTTCTCCCGCCACCGCGAGCGCGGGCAGGGCGAGGTGCTCGATGATCATGCGCCTCACCTCATCGGTCATCGCGGGACCCCGCAAGCTGTCGGCGATCAAAATCCGCCGCTGTGGCGCGCCGCCGCCGCGCGCCACAAGGCAGTAGTAACGCGCGTTACCCAATGCGCCGACATACCTCGCGGCCAGCCGGCTGTCGATGGCGGTGATGTCGGCGCGCGCGAGCACATGCCGCGCGACCGTGTAGCCGAACCAGCGGCGCACGGCGCTCAGACCCTCGGCGCTCACCTCGACCTGCAATGAGTTGGCCGCGCTCCACAGGGCAATCGCGATAAATAGCTGGCCGAGCGCGAAAAGCGGCAGCGCGAATACGCCGGCGAAGGCGAGCGCAAGCAGGCTGGCCGCCGCGGTTTCGCCGGAGCGCACGAGCCCTGAGATCGCGGCCAGTCCGATCACGCTGCAGGCGATGCCGAACAACGCGAGCATCAACGCGGAGCCCGCCGCGCGCAGCGGCGGGAAATACAATCCGACGCCGCCCGCGCGCGGCGTTACCTGGATCGCGCCGATGGTGTGCACGGCGTCTATTCGACTCTCACCTTGGCGGCTTTCGCCACTTTCGCCCATTTATCGGTTTCGCTTTTGATGAAAGCGGCGAACTCTTCCGGCGAATTGCCGCTCGCGATGCCGCCTTGCCGCAGGATTTTTTCTTTCATGTCGGGCGACTTGAGCATTTTCGCGAGTTCGGCGTTGGCCTTCACCACCATGTCGCGCGGTGTGTTGGCCGGCATCACCACGCCCTGCCACGAGCTGCCGTCGAAGCCGTTGACGCCGCCCTGCTCAACCGTCGGCAGATCGGGCAGCGGTGGAAAGCGCTCTTTCGTCGAAATTGCGATCGCGCGCACTTTGCCCTGCTGCACGAACGGCAGCGCCGCAATCGCCGTGCTGAACGCGACGTCGATCTGCCCGGAAATCTGGTCGATCATGGCGGGCGAGGCGCCCTTGTACGGCACATGCACGAGATTCACGCCCGCCATCCACCTGAACATTTCCATCAACATGTGCGGGCTGGTGCCGTTGCCGGTCGATGCGTAGGTGAGAATTCCCGGTTTCGCTTTTGCCAGCGCGACCAATTCTTTTACGTTTTTCACCGGCAGCGACGGATGCACCATCAAGAGGCTCGGCAATGTCGCCATCAGCGTCACCGGCGCGAAATCCTTCAACGGATCGAAGCCGAGCCTGGGATAGATCGACGGCGAGATGCTCTGCGCGACGGTCAGCATGCAGAGGGTATAGCCGTCGGGCGGCGACTTCGCGCACATTTCCGCCCCGATGTTGCCGCCCGCGCCGGCGCGGTTGTCGGCGACGACTTGCACACCCCACGCTTCGGTGAGCCGCTGCGCCGCGAGCCGGCCCATGATATCGGTCGGGCCGCCGGGCGGGAACGGGATGATAAAGCGCACTGTCTTGGCGGGGTAGGTTTGAGCGTGTGCGCAGAATGCTCCAGCGGCCAACACGACTGATAACGCGAGTCTAATCATCATTCTCATCAATCCTCCTCAATGGTTCTATTGCATCCGCGTGCATTGAGCGGCGCCGCTACGCGGCGTCCGTTCCAATTTGCGCCTTCACTTGTTTATCCATGTGCATGTCAATTATGCGGCAAACGGCATGATCTCGACGCCCTGTTGCCGGCCCTTGAAGAAACGTTTGAGTATCTTGTAGGTATCGAGATCGAACGCCGGCCGCGCATCGAGCGTGTCGAGGTCCTGCTCCGAGCGCACGGTGCCCAGATAACACCAGTGATCGAGCACGTGCAGGTCGGTGCGCCCGCCGCCGGCTTCGCGCACACCGATGCGGCCCTTGAACGGCCACGTCTGGAGCTTCAATTCGCATAGCGCTTCCATCAGTCTCAGGTCGTGCTGCGCGGGCGATTCTTTGCCGGCGCAAACGCCGCGGCAGCGCTCGATCTGGTGCGCGAAGCACGGGCCGTTGCCTTTTTCAAGTCCGGTTTCGAGGTGGCACAACTCGAACGCCTGCGCGAGCTTGCGCAGCGTGTCGAGCGCGGCGCGCCGGGAGCGGAACACGCCGTAGACGTTGGCGGTGTCGCTGAAATCGATGTCCGCGGCAGTGATGAGATCCGGCGCCGTGCGCCGTCCGGGTTCCCACGTGAATGCGCACAAGTCGCTGTTGCGCCGCAGTTGCCGGTTCATGGTCGGAGCCAATTCCTTCACCAGCCGCACTTCTTCTAACAGCGCGCCCAATTCGCCGGCGGTTTCCCGCCAGTCGATGCGTTTGATTTGCTGGACGATACGCATGTCCTTGGAAATTCTGACGTCGCTCGAAAAATGCGCCAGCACGCGCGTGCGCAGATTCACGCTCTTGCCGATATAAATCGGCAGGTCGTTCTCGCCGTAGAAGAGGTACACGCCGGGCGTTTCGGGTAGCTCGTCGAGCACGAGTTCGGAGAGTCCCGGCGGCAGGGTTGGCGACTTGATCTGCGCCGCCGCGGCGGTGTCGAGCGCAGCGGCGCCGAGCTCGCTGCGCCATTTCTGAACGAGGTCCCACAGCACGCGCGCATCCCCCAGCGCGCGGTGGCGCGCGTCGCAGTTGACGCCGTGGCGTTCCATCAGGCTGTCGAGATTGTGCCGCGCATGACTGGGATACAGCTTGCGCGAGAGTTTTACGGTGCACACGAGGTCGGACGAGTATTTGATGTCGAGGCGGCCGAATTCGGCTTTCAGGAACCCGTAGTCGAAGCGCGCATTGTGCGCAATGAGCAGCCTGCCGTTGAGCCGTGCCTTCAACCCCTGCGCGACTTCTGCGAAGGTGGGCGCCAACGCAACCATGTCGTTGTTGATCCCGGTCAGGGATTCGATAAATGGCGGGATGCGCATTTGCGGATTGACGAGCGTACTCCACTCGCGCACGTACTCGCCGCGCTCGACTTCGATCAAACCGATTTCGGTGATGCGGTCGAAGCTCGCGGTGGCACCGGTGGTTTCGAGGTCGAGAAAAACGAGCGGGCGGTCGAGCATATTGATGAAATCGTCAGCTTTTGCTCTCGGGCTGCTGATCCGGCGGCTCGTCGCGGGTGCTGATACGCGAGCGCACCAGCGCGCCGAGTTCAAAGAGCCGCGTGCCCAGGCAATAAGTGCCGGGTTCGATGCGGTCGACCATGCGCTTGAGGACCATGACGTTGAGTATGCGGTGCGCGGTTGACGGATGCAGCCGGGTTTCGTCCGCGAGCCGCTTGAGATTTACCGGCGCAGGATGGGCTGCCAGCGCCTCGAGCAGGTTCATCATGCGGTCTATGACCTGGATTGATGAACGGGTTTCTTTTTCTTCCACGTCGGGGGAACCGGTTGGTCTGAGGGCGGGACGCCGCGAATTTTACATTATGAAATCCGCGCCAACAAGCGACTGCGACGAGCGGTTCTCCGGTCGGGACGAGAAAACCACGCCGGCCCTGTGCGCCGAAGCGCACGGCTTCAGCCTGCATGCCGGAGTGCGCTGTGGTGCCCATCACTTCCCTTGGTTCCTCCTCGAGTTTCTACGGTACTTGCGGCAACACTCTCAACTGAAGCTCCTTTTAAGCCTACCACAGCGACGCCAGCCTACGCGAGTCCTTCCCCGAGGGCTTCATACCGATTGAACATCACGCCGTTGTAAATATTCTTAAGTGGACTCGTCAGTGAGTTCACAACACCACCGACAAGCGGCAACGGCCCGTCTTGTTCGAGCGTCTTGAACAGCACGGAGCTAGGCTGATAGCCGGGTTGCGATGGCAGACCCGCCGCGTTGTAGTAGCCCCCGAGGTCGCCAACGATACGCGCACCCTCCACAGCAACTGTTGGGATCGCCGTTAGCATGTTCACCACACCTTGCGCCGCGCCGTTGAGCGTGCGGCCAAGCGGATTAAAAGTGAAAAATCCCTGAACCGGCCCAATAGGACGCAAGCTGCCATTCGCGGTGCTCCCAGTGCTATCGGGAGCCGGCAACGGGATCGCAATGATTCCATCGCCGATATCCTTGTAGGGTTGCGTTACAACATTTGCACTGCGCTCGGCTTCAACCTCCTGGAGAAAAGACTCATAGACCGATTGCGAATCGGCATTCGGGTCTGCGGTCTTCAAGTAATCATTGGTGCGGCGTACCGCTTCGCTCTGAATAGCTTCATCCGAGGAGCCGTCCGGCGCTGATAACACCAATCGACCGCCACTGCCTGATGTCGCTCGCAGATATGCCTCATCGGTTGGAGTCGGTGCGTCGCTCGTGACTCCGCCACCTGCGACCATATTCCAATAAGCCGCGGGTGGTCCCGACGCAGCGACAGGACTTGCTGTGTTCGATCCACCGCCGAGACCATACGCGCTCGTATCGCCCATCACCGAGCGGTCCCAGTTATCCACAAACTGCTCTTGTGTCGAGTTCGCGCTCGTGGCTGTAACCGTCGAATTCCCCAGCACATTGTTGAATGCACTACGTGGTCGTCGTCAAGTCGAGGTTAAAACAAAACCAAAGCAGCACCGCTGCGCGCATTGGTGCGGCGATGAAACACCAGGACGGCATCCGTCGTGCCCCGCATTGCACCAGATCCCGATGACGATACGGTGATTGGTACCGCACTTGCCGCGAAGGCCGACTCAATCGTCACCGGCGATCGGTCTTTGCTGTCCGTCGGCAAGTACCAGGGTGTAAGCATCATTGGCGTAAGTGAAGCCGTGCAACTCATCGCCACGGCTTAAAACTGCAAGGCGAGCGCTCATCAGCGAAGAGAGGGAACAGCTACCTGATGTCGTCGGGAATCGGTTTTGTAAGACCAATGTTTTCCATAATGTCGGCAAGGCGGGTCTTCACGCCTTGAGGCGACGTTCTCTTCTTCCAGGCCCCAAGTAGAGCATCAAAGTCCTCTCGCGCTTTACCTTCGACCATCATGGATATGAGGCCGTCCGAGCACGAGAGCAGTGCGAACACGTCGTTTTGAGACGGTCTATTTCCGCCAGCTAAAGCAACCATGTATTCTGGAATGGCTAATGCAAGCGTTGCATCTCTTAGATTCTGGGTTTCGGCGTTTCTAAAAACATCTCCGATTTCAGAAGGCAATCCATCAGCCTTTTCCCATGAGTATGCAGTCGACATTGCAGAGAAACCTGGTTGCCAGTGTTTCTCGGGGTCGGCAAGAAGTGCTTTCCACGTTTCGGGGTTTTCAGTTGGGACGACAATTCGTTTCTGCTTAAGAGATTTTGTCGCCACGTCATCGCCCCTACAGTGCATCGAGACGCCTAGTCTACGCCATCCATTAGAACCAAAAATTGAGTATAAAGACCGCCTCCCGGTTTCCATTTACACAAGTGCTCCATTGTCGTGAAAACAGGTATTGCGCCTGCTCCAGTTTCAGTTCGAATATCCTCACGCATCTAGGTTTGCCTGCGCGCGCGCCGCCGCGCTCGCGCGAAGCGATCAAAGTGCGTCGAAGTGAAGCGATTCGGGCCGATGCAGGGTTCAAATCGCCATCGCGAGAGGGGAATTTCACCAAAGACTCGTGCGTTTGACTACCCGCTGGTGCGGGCATAGAGTTCTTGGCAGCGAAAAAGGGGGTTTAAATTTCCTATACGCCGCCTCAAGCTGGAAGAGTATGCGGTGTTTCTGGATTGAAGCGCGAGACGAGCGAGTCGTGAACAACATTCTGCGTATGCGGGATAATCGGCAATGCGCACCGTAGGCGTTAACTGAAAGGGGCAACCAATGCTGGGGCATCACTTACGAGTTTATAAAAGCGCGGAGACTCCGCCGCGTTCCGAACTGCTCGCCTGGAAAATCGCGGCCGTCGCCGCGGATGAGGCGGCTGTCGATCCGGCTGTCACGGCGATGATCATCAATCGCGTCATCGACAATGCCGGTGTCGCGGTCGCCGGTCTGGCGCGCCATCCGGTTGCGAACGCCCGGGCGCAGGCGCTCGCGCATCCGCACGCGGGTGGCGCAACAGTCTTCGGCATGCCGCGCAGCGTGCGCGTTGCCTGCGAATGGGCGGCGTGGGCCAACGCTTCAGCAGTCCGCGAACTGGATTTCCACGATACCTTCCTTGCCATAGATATGAACCATCCCGGCGACATGATTCCCGCCATCGTCGCGGTCGGTCAGCAGTGCGGGGTGGATGGGCAGGCGCTGGTCCGCGGCATTGCGGCTGCGTATGAGATCGACGTGTGCCTGGCGAACAGCATCTGCCTGCACGAGCACCGGATCGACCACTTGCCGCATATCGCGGCGGGGATGGTTGCCGGAATCGGCGCGATGCTGCGCTTGCCGGTCGAGGTGATTTACCAGGCGGTCAACCACATAGTGCACGTGACGATAACCACGCGGCAGTCGCGCAAGGGCGAGATTTCGACGTGGAAAGCGCACGCGCCTGCTCACGCCGCGAAGCTGGCGGTCGAGGCCGTGGACCGGGCGATGCGCGGCGAGACGTCACCCTCGCCGA
>JAYVME010000592.1:0-2753 GCA_043759115.1 Betaproteobacteria bacterium
TTCGCCACCACCGTGCGGATGGTCGATCGGGTTCATCGCCACACCGCGCACCGTCGGGCGAATGCCGCGCCAGCGCACAGCGCCCGCCTTGCCGATCGAACGCAGGCTGTTCTCTTCGTTGCCGACCTCGCCGATGGTCGCGCGGCAATTGACATGCACCTTGCGGATTTCGCCGGAACGCAGCCGCAATTGCGCGTATTCGCCTTCGCGTGCCAGCAACTGCACGGCGGTGCCGGCGGCCCGCGCGATTTGCGCACCCTTGCCCGGCATCATTTCGATGCAATGTATCGTGGTGCCGACCGGAATATTCCGGAGCGGCAGCGCGTTACCGGATTTGATCGGCGCATCGGAACCGTTCTGCACCTGGGTGCCGACCGCGATCCCCTTGGGGGCAATGATGTAACGGCGCTCGCCGTCCGCGTAGCACAAGAGCGCGATGTTCGCGCTGCGGTTCGGATCGTGCTCGATACGCTCGACCTTGGCCACGATACCGTCCTTGTCGCGTTTGAAATCGATCACGCGATAGTGCTGCTTGTGGCCGCCGCCCATATGACGGGTGGTGATCTGCCCGGTGTTGTTGCGGCCGGCGGTCTTGGTCTTGCGCTCGATCAAGGCATCGTGCGGGCGGCCTTTGTAAAGATCGGGATTGACGAGCTTGACCACCGCGCGGCGGCCAGGGGAGGTCGGTTTGACTTTAATCAGCGCCATTATTTGGTCTCCCCTGCCGCAAAGTTGATCTCCTGGCCGGTCTTCAACGACACGTAGGCCTTCTTCCAGTGGTTGCGGCGGCCCATGAAACGGCCGAAGCGTTTTTCCTTGCCTTTGACGTTGGCGACCTGCACCGACACGACTTCGATTTTTTTGTCCTTGGTGCCGAACATCAACTCGACCGCGGCCTTGATTTCAGGCTTGGTCGCATCCGGCGTCACGCGGAACAGGTATTGGTTGTGCTTCTCGCCAACGTAGGTGCCCTTCTCCGAAATCACCGGAGCAAGCAGCACTTTCATCAGGCGCTCGGTATTTTTGGTGCTTCCAGCGGCGCTCATTTCAGCAGCTCCTCGAATTTGGCCATCGCGGTCTTGGTCAAAAGCACATGGGCATGCCGGATCAGGCTGACCGGATCGGCGTGCGTGACCGCACAGACGTTGACGTTGGGCAGATTGCGCGCCGACAGCAAAAGATTTTCGTCCATGCTGTCAGTGACGATCAGCACGTTCTCGTAGCCCATGCTTTTGACTTTTTGCGCCAGCAGCTTGGTTTTCGGCGCATCGAGCGTAAAGCTGTCGACGACTGCGAGACGTCCTTCGCGCGCCAGCTGCGACAAGATCGAGCACACGCCGGCGCGATACATTTTCTTGTTCAGCTTGTGGGTGAAATTCTCGTCCGGCCGGTTCGGGAATATGCGGCCGCCCCCGCGCCACAACGGGCTCGAGGTCATACCGGCGCGCGCGCGGCCGGTGCCCTTCTGGGCGAACGGCTTTTTGGTCGAATGCCGCACTTCGCCGCGATCTTTCTGCGCGCGCGTGCCTTGGCGCCCGTTCGCAAGATACGCGGTCACCACCTGGTGTATCAACGCCTCGTTGTAATCGCGTCCAAACACGGTATCGGCTGCCGCCACGTTGGCCGTCGACTTGCCGCTTTGATCGATCAGTTTGAGTTCCATCATTTACCTGCCTTCGCGGCGGCCGGCTTGGCGGCCGGCTTCACAACTGTTTTGCGTGTCTTGACCGCCGGATATACCGTGATATCGCCATTTTTGGCGCCGGGAATCGCGCCGCGAATCAGCAACAACTGGCGTTCGGCATCGATACGCACAATGACCAGATTCTGTGTCGTGCGGTTGACGTCTCCCAAGTGGCCGGTCATTTTCTTGCCTGGAAATACGCGGCCCGGGTCCTGCGCCATCGAGATCGAGCCCGGCGTGTTATGCGAGCGCGAGTTACCGTGAGTTGCGCGGTTCGATTTAAAGTGATGGCGCTTGATGACGCCCGCGTAGCCCTTGCCGATCGTCCGGCCGGACACGTCGACCATCTGGCCAACCTTGAACACGTCGGCGCCGATTACGCCGCCGATCTTGAGACTCGCGATCTGTTCGGCGGTGACGCAGAATTCCTTCAGCACCGATCCGGCTTCAACCGCGGCTTTGGCGTAATGACCCGCCGCGGCCTTGTTGACCCGGCGCGCACGACGCTTGCCGTAGGCGACCTGCACCGCGCAGTAGCCGTCGGCTTCAGGCGTCTTGATCTGCGTAACGCGATTGTTCGACACATCGACAACCGTCACCGGGATGGACTCTCCATCGTCGGTAAAGACGCGCGTCATGCCGATCTTGCGACCGACTAGTCCTAAACTCATGTTATTCACCTTTTCTTTAACCCGCCCCCGGCATCAAGGCTGCTGGCAGGTGCCGACTTCAATTGGCCGGCATTTCACTTTAGGATTGAGTTGTCAGGATTGAGCAAGCTCATTTCCCTCAATCCTCAATCCTCGTTCCTACAACTTGATTTCCACATCCACACCCGCCGGCAAGTCGAGCTTCATCAGCGCATCGACGGTCTTGTCGGTGGGATCAATAATGTCCATCAGCCGCAAATGCGTGCGGATCTCGAACTGATCGCGCGACGTCTTGTTGGCATGCGGCGAACGCAGCACGTCAAAACGCTCCTTGCGGGTGGGCAACGGCACCGGGCCCTTGACCACTGCGCCGGTGCGCTTGGCGGTATCCACGATCTCGAGCGCCGACTGGTCGATCA
>JAYVME010000593.1:0-2746 GCA_043759115.1 Betaproteobacteria bacterium
TGCTGGGCGATCACCGGAACGCCGTTGCGTTCGCCCCAGATTTCGAGCTGCTCGCGGGCGGCAGCGCGAAACGTGTCGCCCGCGGCGAGCAGAACGGACTTACCCTGCTGCTGGAAATACTTGGCAAGCTTGCCGATCGAGGTCGTTTTGCCGGCGCCGTTCACACCCGCGAGCAGGATGATGAACGGTTTATGGGCGGTCACCGCAAGCGGCACGGCGATGGGTTTCAAGAGCGCGACCAGCGCATCGCGCAACGTCTGTTTGAGTTCGTGCCGCTCGCGCAGGCCGTCGCGCCGCACCGCACGGCGCAATTCACCGATCAGAAAATCGGTCGCCGCCACGCCGACATCTGCCACCAGCAGTGTCGTTTCGAGTTCAGTAAAGAATGCTGCATCGATCTTGCCGCCGGCGAAGAGATCGGTGAGATCCGTGTTCAGCACTTCGCGCGTGCGCGCAAGGCCCGCTTTGAGCCGCGCGCTCCAGCCTGCGTCCGGCTTGGGGTCCGATTTCAGGAAACTAAACATTTCAGGAAACTAAGCATGAATGGCGCGGTCAGAAGTGGCGGTGGCTGGGGGGGTGAACTTCTTGCGCGCCCAGTATGTCGAGCGCAGTCAGGGTAATTAACTTAAAATTCTAGCCGGAAAGCATCAGCCGGGCTACCCATCTTCCCACTTTAGAGACTCCGCATGTTATTCGATTTTTTCAGCAGTGCCGCGCGCGCCGCTCTGTGCGCGCTGGCGGCGGCGTTGTTGTCCGCCGCCACGTGCGCGTATGCGCAAACGAGCGAGCACCGGCTCGCGAATGGATTGCGTGTGATCGTCAAGGAAGACCACCGCGCGCCCACGGTCGTATCCATGGTGTGGTACAAGGCGGGCAGCATGGACGAAGTCAACGGCAGCACGGGTGTCGCACACGTGCTTGAGCACATGATGTTCAAGGGCACCCAATCGGTGCCGGCGGGTGACTTCTCAAAACGCATCGCGGCCGCCGGCGGCCGCGACAATGCGTTTACCTCGCGCGACGCGACCGGCTACCATCAGCAGTTGCACAAGTCGCAGTTGCACCTCGCGTTCGAGCTCGAGGCCGACCGCATGGCGAATCTGGTGTTGTCGCCTGAAGAATTCGCGAAAGAGATCAAGGTCGTCATGGAGGAGCGCCGTCTGCGCACTGAAGACCGCGCGCAGGCCCAGGTCTACGAACAGTTGATGGCGGCGGCATTGACCGCGCACCCGTACCGCGCGCCGACCGTCGGCTGGATGAGCGATCTTGAAAACATGACCTGGCACGATGCGCGCGACTGGTATGACCGCTGGTATGCGCCGAACAATGCAACCGTGGTGGTGGCCGGAGATGTCAATGCGCGGGAAGTGTTCGCGCTCGCGGAAAAATATTTCGGCGCCATCAAGCCGAAGACTTTGCCCGAGCGCAAGCCGCAGGACGAGCCGGCGCAACATGGCGTCCGGCGCATCGTGGTCAAGGCGCCGGCGGAGCTGCCGTCCTTGCTGATGGCTTATCGCGCGCCGGTGTTGCGTGACGTTGAAAACGACTCGGAACCGTACGCGCTGGAAATGCTGGCGGGTGTCCTCGACGGGCACGATGCGGCGCGGCTCAATAGCGTGCTGGTGCGCAGCGAGAAAATCGCCAACTCGGTCGGCGCGGGCTACGACAGCACGCAGCGCGGCCCCGGCATGTTCATGGTCAGCGGGGTGCCGGGCAGCGGCAAAAGCATCACCGAGCTGGAGACGGCGCTGCGCCGCGAGCTGGCGAAAGTGGTCAATGACGGCATCAGCGAAGAGGAGTTAAAGCGCGTCAAGGCGCAAGTCGTTTCTTCGCAGGTATTCCAGCGTGACTCGATCTATTTCCAGGGGCTGCAAATCGGCTCGCTTGAAGTCGCCGGATATTCGTACAAGGACATGGACAGGATGATCGAAAAATTGCGCCAGGTGACGCCCGCGCAGGTGCAGGCCGTGGCAAAAAAATATCTGGTCGATGACAGCCTCACCATCGCGGTGCTCGATCCGCAGCCGCTCGCCGGCCGCCAACCGGCCGCCGCGCAAGGAGCGCGTCATGGGCAATAAAATGAACCGTTGGACCTGTGCCCTGGTTCTGTGTCTGGCGGCTGCGCCGGCGTGGTCGCTGCTGCCAATTCAGCATTGGCAGACCCGGAACGGCGCGCGCGTTTACTTCGTGGAAACGCGCAATTTGCCGATGCTCGATGTGAGCATCGGTTTTCCGGCCGGTTCGGCGTATGACACGCGCGAAAAATCGGGGGTCGCCGCGCTCACGCAGAATCTGCTCAAGCTTGGCGCCGGCGGTTTGTCGGAAGACGAGATTGCGCGCCGCATGGCCGATACCGGCGCGCAATTCGGCGGCAGTTTCGACAGCGACCGCGCGGGTGTTGCGCTGCGCACGCTCACCAGCGCCGACGAAATGAAGCGGGCGGTCGAAGTATTTTCGCGCATCCTGCAGAGCCCGGAATTTCCGGCCGCGGTGCTCGAGCGCGAGAAAGCGCGCATCATCGGCGCCATCAAGGAGGCCGATACCAAGCCTGAAACGCTGGCCAGCAGGAATTTCAACGAACTGGTTTTCGGCCAACATCCGTATGGCTTGCGCGGCGCGGGCGAAGTGGCGACCGTGGCGACGATCACGCGTGATGATCTGGTCGCGTTTTTCCGCCGCTATTACACCGTGGACCAGGCAGTGGTGGCGATTATCGGCGACCTCGATCGCGCTCAAGCCGAAGCGC